>CAZLOL010000106.1:0-12500 GCA_964561045.1 uncultured Ignavibacteriaceae bacterium
ATTTCAGTTCGCTCATAGTATTTTTTTTATAAAGTTAATTAACTATTTTGAAATTTAATATACAATTTAAGAATGCTGAGAAGATCAAAAAGTATTTTACAGATTTACGAAGAAACAAAGCAATACGATCTTGTGATCACCAATGACGCTCCTCTTGCTACAGGTCTGAATAAGCTTATTGAAAAACCCCGACTGGATTATTTTGCACTGACACCGAAACAGATAGCCGCAAAGTATGCAGCATCAGTTTATGACAAGCTCTATACAAAAGCCGAGATCATACTGAAGATAACTAAAAAGACAGGCAGATCTCTTCCTATAGTTCATCAGAGCATAGAAAAAATATTTGAAGTCTGGAATCATACAGGACTACTTGAAAACTGCGAAATGTTTTTAAATGCAGAAAAAGAATTTCTTCCTTGGTTAATACAATATCCTTCAGTTGAACTTGCCATGGAAGAATTTAATGAAGATCATTTCGGTGTAAAAAATATTGCCGTTGCCGGATATGAATTATTCACGGAACTTGACAAACAGGTTCTTCCAAAGAAGAATTTATTTATTGACAAGATCTCACTGTTTAAGGACGAGGAATATAAAATAGATAAAACATATATCTTCAGTTCTGCAAATGATCTGATAAACAACACTGTAGGGCTTATAAATGATATTAATGCAGATGAGACAGCCATCATATTAAATAACGAATCAGACTATCTTGAATTATTAAAAACCAGACTTACGGAGAAAGGGATAAGATGCGAGATAAAATCTATGATAAGCGAAGACATAGATACAAGGAATTATCTTTCATTCATTGACGCTTCATTCAATTCATCCGATCTGAAAGTAAAGGAAGTAATATTTCTTGAAACTCTGGTTAATGAGAACATTGACAGATTTTATTCGAATTATTATCTGAACGGGTATCTGAAAAAGAAGAACAATTCAAAGACGCTGAAAGAAATTTGCGGCATAATGTTTTCAATAGAAAAATATACTTATGCAGGACTTCTTGATAAAATTGAATTTATAAGTCAGAGGCAGCTCATTCCGGAATTGCGGGAAGTTCTAGAGTTGCTTGATCTGACAGGAAGAAAGATCACACAGTCAAATTTTAATTTATTAAATTATTTCATAAAGAACATAGATGCGGAAATATCCCGAAGCAGGGAAGGCGTTCTTTTCGTCAATTCAAGGAATTCTGCATTCATTGACAGACCTGTTACAATATTCATCGGGCTGGATGAAAGCTGGACAAAGACATATCCGGATAAAGATTATATTGATAAAAAGGAAGAGGAGAAGAAGAATCTGGATAAATTTCAGATACTGCTCTCACAGGGATCTGAAAAACTCATGTTTGCAGTAATAGTATTGAAGAATGTTTCTGTCATACCATGTTACTATTTTAACATTCTAAGCGGTACAGGTATAAGAAACTTTCAGAATAAATTTTTCAATCCTGTACACATCAGTCCGGAAAAGAATGAAAATAAATTTATTCCGGTAAAAGTTAATTTTAAGACGACAGACATCAAGCCATTGGAATATATTTCACCATCAAGCCTTAATAATTACATTTCCTGTCCGAAAAAATTTTCATACAGCAGAATGCTTCCTGAAGAGGGGCAGACTTATTTTCTGAAAGGAAATCTCCTTCACTGGTTTGCCGAGCTATATTTCAATCATCCTGAATATGTAAGAGAAAATTTTGAAAAGATTCACGGTCAGATTACTGATGAATTTGGAATATTTTTAAAAGAGATGAATACCGAGGCAGAAAAGACAATATTCAGAATAGGAATGAAAGCGATAATGAATTTTCTTGACAGAATGAATTTCAGCAAACAGGAACTGAATCCTCCTGAAAATATTAAAGATAATATCCTTTTTAGTCTTTCAAAAAAGAAAAAAATATTTTCAAATACTGAGAAATGGATAAGAAATTCCAAAACGGGAATAAGCGGAAAGATAGATCTTGCTTCCGGTAAATTTATCGTTGACTATAAATCCGGGAAGGATTCAAAATCTAATGCTTCTTTATTAAAAGAATTCAGATTTGATTTAATGGCGGAAGAAAAAAATCCGGCTCTAAATTTTCAAACCATTGCCTACTTAGCCGGAACAAGGGATTCACTTCCGGGCGCTGTAATTAATTTCATATATTTTTTCTTTCTTTCAAATCTCAATGACATTATTGCCGGAAATGAAGATCCGGATATTTCTGTTGCCGGAATAAAATATATACCATATACATTCAGGGAATATATCCTTTCAAGAGAATGTTTTGATAAAATGAATGATGAATTAATGGAAAGCAAAGGCAATGAAATACTTCTGAAAACAGGTTACGATGAATACAGAAAGCTTATTGAGGAAAAATTCGACAGTAAGATCTTTTTTAAAAAGGATACAGTAATAGAAACCTATCAGGAAGCATTTTATGATCTTCTTTTGAATAAGCTCGGATATAAATTCAAAGATTTCGGAAAGAATAAGGAGAACAGATTCATAGAAGATATAATTCAGCCATTGTTAAATAAACTATTCTACATAAGAACAGGTGTAAAAGAAGAAGCATATATTTTCAAGGATGATGCTGATGATTTTATCAAGCTGGCAAAAAAAGCTATTGATGAGATAAATGTTTATCAGAAATCTGATTTCCCGAATCAGCCGATTTTTGATCTGAGAGATGTCTGCGTCAAATGTGATTTCTTAAACATTTGTCCGGGAAACAGATTATGGAGCGGCAATGAGTAAAAAGAAAAAGGAGTCAAATAAAAATCCTCAGGACATTCTTGCAGAAAATCTCGAAGGGATATATCTTGTTGATGCAGGTGCAGGAACAGGTAAGACGCACACTATTATCAGGCGTTACAGAAATCTGATTGCAAAGGGAATAGATCCGGAGAAAATACTGATGATCACATTCACAAGGAATGCAGCGAATCAGATGCGCGATGAAGTCATCAGTAAAATAAGTTCTGATGATTATACAGTTACTGATTTTCTCGAAGCTCCTATCATGAACTTCCATTCATTCTGTTCAAGACTGATAAAGAAAAGCGGTACCAATGCGCCTATGCATCTCGGAATAAGGGAAATACTTTCTAAAAATTTCACTATACTTGAAGATAAGATCTACGAAGGAGAGATCTTCAGAAAATTCTTTTACGGATTCAGGAAAGATACTCTGAAAAAATACGGTTCATTTTATATGACACTTAATGACAAGCACGAATCTGTTTTGTCACTGATAAAAAAACTAAGCAGCAGGGGTATCTATCCTCTTGAGAAGGGATGGTTCAATGACGGAGAGAAAATACTAAAAGGGAGTTTTGAGCTTTATTCTGAGATCTTTGATAGAATGAATTCAGTTAAATCAAGTTCAGGTGGTGCTGAAGTTCAGAATGATCTCTATAAGAAATTCTACGGGATAAGAAAAAATCTGCATACAAATTATGATTTTGAAGCGGCGGTTGACGGCAAGAGAATTAAGGATGAACTAAAACCTGATGTCTTTGAAAACGAGAAATCCGTTGAGTTTATTGAATTCATCAGGGATATATACCATTCTTACATAGAATATTTATTGAAAAAGAATTCTTTGAATTTTGATTTCGTGGTGATGTTTGCATTTCTCCTTTTATATAATGAAGAAGGAATAAGAGATAAAAACTCATATCAATATGTAATGGTGGATGAATTTCAGGATACTGATGAGATACAGTTCCTGCTGCTGATGCTGCTTTGTAAGGAAACAGAAGGGAGAGCCAACATTGCAGTCGTAGGCGACTGGAAGCAGGGCATTTACGGTTTCCGTAACACTACAATAGAGAATATTACAAAGTTCACGGAAAGACTTTCAGAATATAAACAAGTGCTGAATATTGATAAAGAAAGGATCACTTATGATGTAAGCCCTGATAAAATCACAAAAATTGTATTTGAATATAATTACAGAAGTTCGCAGAAGATACTTGATTTCAGCAGGGATACACTTCTTGTCAAGGCGACACAAAGCGAGGAAACGGATTTTGAATCTGTAGAAGACAATTTTAAAATTCCGCTGACTGCAAAAAGAGAACTTAATGATATTACAGAGATTGGATTTTACAGAGCTCCGAATGATGATAGTGACAGTGAAGTTGAAATGGTACTGAAAAAGATTTCAGAGCTGACCAATAATGACAAATACAGAATCAGGGAATTTGATCCTGAAGGAAAAAAATTACCCGAAAGGAAAGTCAGATATTCCGATATCTGCGTGCTGGCAAGAAAAAAATCTTTCGGACTAAAGCTTCAGGTAGAAGGAATTAAGAAAGGCATACCGGTCAATTATGAAGGCGGACTTGAATTGTTTGCATCAAAGCAGGGGATTCTGGTACTGGCGTGGTTAAGAATAATGATGAATGAAAAAAATGCCGAAGGCTGGCTGCCTGTGCTTGAAGCAGAAGGATATAATTTTGAAGAGGTATGTACAATTTTGCAATTCATTAATGGTAAGAAATTCGATAATGTTAGGAATGTTCTTTCGGAGCTGTTGGAATTCAGGGAAAAATTAATAAACAACAGAAGCAGAATAAATTTTATTACTGAGGCTATACTCAGCAGATACAGATTTGAAGATGAATTCGCTAATGCTATACTAACAGTGATCAGCAAATGGACAAAAACCGATCTTATTTCCATTTCAGATCTTATTAAACTCATTAATATTTCATCAACAGAAAGATTCGATATTGAAATAAATAAAACTGAAAATGCAGTTTTATCACAGACCATTCATTCGGCAAAAGGACTGGAGTATCCTGTGGTCATACTTGCAGATCTTAATACCGGAAGTTTTCCGAGCACGAAGAATACAATAAATGATCTTTACTTTCATCCGGTTTCAGGACTCAGATTAAGAAAAGAATACGGTGTCAGGGGAGAATACACTGCAATATTCAATAACTGGAGGAGTGACATACTTATCTCGATGATGAAAGCAGATAATTATGACGAAGAAAGAAGACTGCTTTATGTGGCAGTCACGAGAGCAAAGCAGTATTTGTTCTTTACTGCCTATAAACCTTCGCAGTTCTTTGAGTTGTTATCTCAAAAAAGTGAGACAGCTCCTGTAACAGGAATTGAACATGAAATATTTCCGGTCGAAGACAAACAGGATTCATCAAAAGAAAAATTACAGATAATTAGCTTGCATGTAAAAAGCAAAAAGTTCGTGTCTGTTCATGCGCTGATGGATGAGTATGATAAAACGGATGAGGATTTTCAGGACATAAAATTATCACGGATTCCGAAAGGCAAAGGCAGCAGATATGAATACGGTATAAGCATACACAGACTGGCTCAGAAGCTTGCATCAGGAGTGGAAGTAAATAGCAGTGATGAGCTTGTAAAAAGAATTGAGAAATTTATTGCTGAACTTGGAGCAGATGAAATCAGGTCTGAAGTTGATTTTCTTTATCCTAAAGGATATGAGGTCATAAGGGGAACCATTGACCTGCTTGCGTTTTATGAAGACAGGATAGAAGTGATAGATTACAAAACAGATGCAGATAAAAAAAATCTTGATAAATATAAGCTGCAGATCGGCATTTATAAGGAAGTAATCCAGAAAATATATGCAGGTATGAATGTAACAGGGAAGGTGTATTTTGTGAGGTCTGATCAGATCATAGAAGTTTAAGTTGAAGGCATCCTTCGTTTAAGCAAAGTAGTTTCAGTTTCAAGGGAGCAGGGTTATATATATTTAAATCATTTCTCATAAATACCAGAATCTGATCATTACATTAAGAATATCAACGTCATTTCTCATTATCACGAAAATTAAATCTATTAATATTTATGACGATTTTACTTTAATAACATGTGAATACGAATTCATTAAATCAGATACTTTCATCAGCTTTGTCTGAAAAGGAGATTAAAGTCCATTTTAAATTACAAGAATTGTTTTAACATCCTTGAAAAGATGTCAATTTGCATTTAATATGCGAATAGAAAATTTTAACTTTAACAAGTAGAAAAATACATTTCTTCGTTGTTCTTTTATTATAAAATTTATCATAATAACGATTAACTACTCTCCTTAGATAACTATTCAGAGCAGCTTCGGGGAAATTGTATTATCAATATAATTTTAACTCGGAGGATTGAAAGATGAAAAAGTATCTTATCAAATTCATTTTGGCGGTATCCTCAATCTTAGCTTTCCACTTAATATCTATATCATTTTCAGCATCACAGGGATTTTCTCAGCAAGAAAATATTAACGTAATTCCGGATGGATTCACAAAGGAACAGATTCTTGGTTTCAGAGATGAAACAGGAAGGAGTTTATTTCCTCCGGAAGATACATTACCGGATGCATATCAGACAAGAAACTTCACGGGGTTTGCCCCGGGAGATAATTACGGAAACTCCGTAAGCTCGGCCGGAGATGTGAACAGCGACGGATACGATGATATAATAGTCGGAGCTCCTTATAATGACGGGATTGCCGCTAATACAGGTAGAGCATATATTTATTTCGGAGGATTGAATGTAAACTCTGTCCCTGATATAGTCCTTTCAGGAGAATCTGCACAGAACTATTTCGGATATTCAGTATCTTCCGCAGGTGATGTCAATAGGGACGGATATTCAGATGTAATAGTCGGCGCTTATGCATATTCCAACAGAGGCAGGGCTTACATTTATTTTGGAGGAACGGGAATGAATAATATTGCTGACGTAGTAATGACCGGAGACACTTCAAGTAACTTTGGTATGTCAGTTTCCAAAGCAGGTGATGTGAACGGCGACGGTTACTCAGATGTAATTATCGGAGCAATGAAATACAATAATTATACCGGAAGAGCTTACTTATTCTATGGAGGATCAGTCATGAATAACATTGCAGATGTTATTATGACAGGTGAAAATGTTAATAGTGATTTTGGATTTTCGGTTTCTTCAGCAGGAGATGTGAACGCCGATGGTTTTTCTGATGTGATATGCGGGGCTTACGGATATAACTCTCTTGCAGGGAAAGCTTATGTCTATTACGGAGGATTAAGTATGAATAATATTGCTGATCTGACAGTTACAGGAGAAACTGATTACATATATCTGGGCTGGTCAGTATCTTCAGCAGGAGATGTGAACGGCGACGATTATGATGATATTATAGTTTCGGCACCGTTATATAACGGTAATACTGGGAGAGCAGGAATATTTTTCGGCGGCACAATTATGGATAATACTGCAGATTTAATATTAACGCCTCCGGGAACAGGATATCAGTTCGGGGTAGCAGTCGCTTCCGCAGGTGATGTAAACGGTGATGGATATTGCGATGTAATTATCGGATCTGATGCATACAGTTCTTTTACCGGAAGATCATTTTTATTCTACGGAGGGTCAGCAATGAATAATACACCAGATTTTATTATGACGGGTGAGGCGGCAGGTAGCAGTTTTAGTTTTTCAGTCGCATCAGCGGGTGATGTAAATGGCGATGGTTATTCGGATATAATTACAGGGGCTTACGGATACAGCAGCAGCACCGGAAAGGCGTATCTAAATATGTATGGTATGAACGGAAATTTCTTTTCGGATTTGTCATTTAACGGTGAGACAACCGGCAGCTACTTCGGGAATTCTGTAGCATCTGCAGGTGATGTTAATGGTGACGGTTATTCCGATTTAATAATTGGAGCATATGGATACAATTCTTTTACAGGGAGGGCATATATATTTTACGGAGGTCCTGAAATGAATAATGCAGCAGATGTGACGCTGATCGGGGATGCTGTAAATGTATATTTTGGATGGTCAGTAGCTTCAGCAGGAGATGTAAACGGTGACGGCTATGCGGATGTCATTGTAGGGTCTTATGCTTACAGTACATATGCAGGAAAAGCCGGAATATACTTCGGAGGGGCAAGCATGAACAGCGGTGTAGATATACTATTAATAGGACCCGGCGCTAATTATAATTTCGGATTTTCGGTAGCATCAGCAGGAGATGTAAACGGTGACGGTTATTGTGACGTGATAGTTGGCGCAAATGATTACAGTTCTGCTACGGGAAGAGCTTACATATTTTACGGAGGCGCATCAATGAATAACACTCCGGATGTTGCAATGACAGGTGAAACAACGAGCAATAATTTCGGTGCTTCAGTTTCATCGGCCGGTGATGTGAATGGTGACGGATTTGCCGATATTTTAATTGGAGCATGGAGTTATTCGTCAAATACCGGCAGGGCATATATTTTTTTCGGAGGGACAGCTATGGATAATACTGCTGATGTAACACTGACAGGTGAAACTTCAGGTATAAAATTCGGAGTATCTGTTTCACTTGCAGGAGATGTTAACGGGGATAGTTACTCGGATGTTATCATCGGTGCTTCAGCATACAGCAGTACTACAGGGAGAGCCTATATTTATTTCGGAGGACAGAGCATGAATAATTCTTCAGATGTAATAATGACGGGAGAAGGAACAGGCAATTACTTCGGAATTTCTGTCTCAACGGCAGGAGATATTAACAAAGACGGTTACACGGATATAATAACAGGTGCCTATGGTTATAATAATTCCACCGGAAAAGTATATTTGTTTTTTGGCGGGAATTCAATGAATAATGTTGCTGACATTACAATGACAGGTGAAGCTTCCAATACTTACTTCGGAATTTCTGTAGCCTCTGCAGGAGATGTAAACGGAGACGGCAGCAGTGATCTGATCAATGGATGTTCATACTTCAATTCCAATACAGGGAGAAGTTATTTTTATCTGAATTCATGCCCGAATGTAAGTCCAAGCATTTTGTCTGTAAAAGATGTACCTGATGATCAGGGAGGTTATGTCAATGTAAAGTGGGCAAGGAGTGCTTATGATCTTAACATAAACGGACTTGTAACAAACTATATAATTGAAAGAAGTGCTGAATCAGAAAGTACAGAACTTAACTGGGTAGTTGCAGGCACTGTTCCTGCGATTCATAATACAGTATATAATTATGAAGCCAGGACACCATACGATTCAGATTCAATTGGAAGTGTAAGCTTTAGCTTCAGAATTACAGCTTACACAAATACTCCGGGTGAGATCTGGCGATCTAATGTAATAAACGGATACAGTGTCGACAATCTTGCTCCTTTAACGCCGGTAAATCTGTCAGGAAATTTAATTGTAAATAAAATAAAGCTTTCATGGAATGCAAATTCAGAATCTGACCTAAGAAGATATATTATTTTCAGGGAAGGAATTCAGACTGGAACTTCCGTAACATTAAATTTTACGGACAGCACTATAATAGCTGATTCTACTTACAAATACAGTATAGCTGCAGAAGACATTCACGGAAACATAAGTCAGCTGTCAAATGAAATAATTTTAACATACACGGTATCAACTATTTATATTAAAGTCATACCTGAAGGCTTTTACAATTCCTCAAGTAATAAACTCATAATCAGAGACACGGTAAAAGTTTTTTTGAAAACAAACTTATTTCCATTCACTTTAGTTGATTCCGCAGTATCGGTAATTGATACCAGTACATATACAGGAGAATACAGATTTTTTAATGCACCGGACGGTGAATATTATATTGTGACTAAGCACAGGAATACATTAGAAACATGGAGCAGAACCGGAGGCGAGACTTTTATATCAGGTACAGTAATGAATTACGATTTTACTTCGTTACTGTCACAGGCATTCGGAAACAATCTGGTTCAGGTGGATATCTCTCCGGTTACCTACGCTATATACAGCGGTGATGTAAATCAGGACGGTACAGTTGATCTGAATGATATTGTATTGACATACAATGATGCGAATGTTTTTAAAACAGGCTATGCAGTCACAGACCTTACTGGCGATTATCTTACTGATCTTAATGATGTACTGCTTGCATATAATAATTCAGCTGGGTTCGTCACAGCTATAAAGCCGTGATGAGTTTTTAATTTTTTGAAGATTAGAAAAGCGCATTAAATATATAAAATTCAAAAATTATTTTTATCTGATTGAGTTTATGTAGGTTTTTTATTCAAAAGATCAGATTGGAAATTTCTAAAAAAATTATTCAGGAGAATGCAGTATGAAAATATTAAAAATATTTATTCTGACGGTAATCATGATTATTTCTGCTTCGGTTTCAAGAGGCAGCTGGGAGTGGCAGAATCCTTTACCGCAGGGAAATTCATTGCACAGTTCATATTTTATAAATGCCAGTACAGGCTGGGCAGCAGGAGAATTCGGAGTAATAATAAAAACGACAACCGGCGGGGATAACTGGTTCATTCAGAGAAATGGATCTGACGGGTACTTACATTCGGTTTTCTTTGCAGACAACAATACAGGCTGGGCAGTCGGAAACATTATTCTTAAAACAACTAATTCAGGTAATGAGTGGATAGAGGATGTATCAGGAATCTGGGGAAACTTTGAGTCTGTATATTTTGTGAATGAAAATACCGGCTGGGTTGCAGGGAGCTTAGGTAAAGTATATTTTACAAGCAACGGCGGATCTGACTGGTATGATCAGTCAACAGGCGTATATGCTGTATTTACATCTTTATATTTTGTGAATGAAAATACCGGCTGGGCAGCAGGATCATCAGGTGTGATTATTAACACATCTGACGGTGGAGAAAACTGGAATATACAGCCTTGCGCAGAAACAGGAACATGGGAAACTATTTTCTTTACCGGAACTCTTACCGGCTATGCTGCCGGTGAAAACGGGATCATCATGAAGACAACTAACGGCGGGATGAACTGGACATATCTTAACAGTGGCACTACTGATAATCTCGAATCAGTCTGCTTCAGTAATGCAAATACCGGGTGGGTGACAGGAAGCAACGGTACAATAATTAGAACTACAAATGCAGGAGACAACTGGGTAACAATCTCCGGCATATCCAACAAATATCTCTTTAACATACAGTCAATTGATGCAAACATAGTCTGGGCATTCGGAGAATACGGAACAATTCTAAAAACACTAAACGGAGGTGCAAACTGGATCATTCAGACTAAAGGAGTTCAGACATATCTTCGCGGAGTTCATTTTACAGATGAAAATACCGGATGGGCAGCAGGAGTGACAATATTAAAAACTACAAATTCCGGTGTTACATGGACAGACCAGTTGTTTGGTGCAACAGCAGGTCTTGAAGGAATTTATTTTGTAAATTCGAATACCGGCTGGGCAACAGGACACGCAGGAACAATTTTCAGGACAACAAACGGGGGAACCAACTGGATACAGCAAAGCAGCGGTACAACAGCTTCGACTTATTCCGTCTGTTTCGCAGATGACAATACCGGTTGGGTAGCCGGAATAGACGGACTCATCCTGAAAACTTCCAACAGCGGATTAAACTGGGTACAGCAAACCAGCGGTACTACAAACCAGCTCCAAACAGTTCATTTTATAAATTCAAATACCGGATGGATCTCAGGATATCAGACAATTTTAAAGACTACAAACAGCGGAGCAAACTGGTTCTCACAATATAGTGTCAATGCTGATAATCTTGAGTCCGTATTTTTTATTAATTCGAATACAGGCTGGGTAGCAGGAGAAGCAGGTAAAATATTTAAATCAACTAACGGAGGTACAAACTGGAATCAGCAAAACAGCACTATCTGGAATTACCTGCTCGGGGTTCATTTCGCAAATGCAAATTCAGGATGGGCAGTTGGTGATTGGGGAATAATTATAAGTACAACGAATGGAGGTACAAACTGGACAGAACAAAAAAGCAAGACGTATAATTTTATTTATTCAGTATTTTTCACAAACTCAGGCAAAGGCTGGATTGCAGGTGACAACGGCATGATAATGAGAACAATCAACGGCGGCATACCTCAATCAGATCTTCATCTGTCTGCTTTGATTGAAGGTTCATATAATCAAATCACAGATCTTATGGTTAGCGACACTGTCACGGTTCAGCTCCGTAATCATTTATCACCTTACGGACTTATTGATTCAGCAAAGGGAATATTAAGCATAACAGGAAACTGTCTGCTGAATTTTAACAATGCCGGTGAAACAGATCCTTATTATATAGTATTAAAGCACAGGAACTCGAACGAAACTTGGTCAGCTTATCCTCAGTATTTTTCCGGGAATTCATTAGATTATGATTTTATTTTTTCCGTAAATCAGGCATACGGGAATAATATGATACTCAAAGGTTTGAAGTACTGCATATACAGCGGAGACGTTGATCAAAACGGAATTACTGATCTTACTGATGTTTTGCAAATTTATAATGACGCGGGTAGTTTTGTATCCGGATATATAGTTACTGATCTGACGGGCGACAATCTTACAGACTTAACTGATTTAATTATTGCATATAATAATTCTGCCGGGTTTGTGAGTGTGGTAAAACCGTGATGAGAAAGATGAGTTTGAAAAGTTTGTAAAGTTTGTAAAGTTTGTAAAGTTTGTAAAGTTTGTAAAGTTTGTA
>CAZLOL010000107.1:0-12461 GCA_964561045.1 uncultured Ignavibacteriaceae bacterium
TATCCGGAAGCCGGAACATATTTTATTGAAAATGTATTGACAGTTGAATTTGACAATAAAGAACTTGAAAATGTAACAGTTGTATCTATTCTGTTCATGTCATTTGAATACAAAGTAGATACCAGATTTCCATTAACACTCAGCTGTAAACTATGTTCATTAAATATAGAAGTATTCCTGTTCGTCGGATTAGCAAAAACTTTAAATGAAGCGGTTTGAGGAGTTGTATTTAGATCTGGTAATGATAAAGTATCACTCAATGTCTGATTGTCGTATAAAGCCGACCAATACCATCCTTCTCCTCTGAATTTTTCCGTGCTTAAAAATCTCAGATCAGATGCATTGAGATTCTCTCCCTGATAATAGAAATAATCCCTTTCAAAATGAATAAGATCATTAAAATAAAGATTAGGATAATTGATCGGAGAGGAATAATTTGATACAGAATACCTTAAACCATTTGCACCTCCCCAGTCTATCCAGTAAACACTTGTATCTGAGTACTGATTGAAATATTCATTAGTAGTATATACCACAATATTATTATGATCATAGGTATTTGTCAGCCCTCCATTATTCCTTGTACCGTAAAAATCAAAATAGTCGGAAAGGTCAAATGTTCCGTCCTGTTCTCCGCTGAAATATATGGGAATCTGATTCCCTTTTACATAAACTTTAACTGTACGGGGATCGATAGAATTTGCATTAATGCCTGCATTTGTGAAATCTGTTTTATTTATTCTGTACATTCCGTCATCTGCAACATACATTTTAAGATAGGTCTTATTAGGAGTTATCCACGCATAATTCTGTGCAAAAGAATTATTTATAATGAATACAGAGAGTATAAATAAGAAAATTATTTTTTTCATAAAAAATTTTATTGATAAATATTAAAAATTTGAACAGATATTTATTTGAAATTTAATATTGGATTTAATTGAGTTTACAGGAATTATCTTAGAATAACTAATTTCTGAATTTTCAATTCAGATACTGTATCTTCTCCAACAATTAATTTATAAAAATACGTTCCATTTGCCACAAAATCTCCGTCATTATCCCTGCCGTCCCAAAATATACTGTTACTTCCGATATTTGCGTTATATTCTATTTCTTTTATTAACCGACCACTGACAGTGTATATCTTAATCTTAAATAAATTTTCGGAATCTGCACCTGCCAGATTAAAGATGAAATTCGTTTCATTCTTCATCGGATTTGGATAATTATACAGATCATTTACTGATAAACCGTCACTGACATTTACATCAAAAGAGGCAGTATCCGAATTATTATCATTATCTGTTTTATAAATAACGGACAGTTTATTAATGCCGTTATTCAGGTTCGGAAGATATATTAAAGAAACACTGTTTCCTGAAATATTATCATTGGAATTACTTGATTTTAATACAGGGTTTGAACTTCCACCTACAAAGTATGGAATATAATTGTCATTAAGCCTTATCCTTAGCCGTGTAGTATCAGATAATCCATTTAGATATTTGTCACTATTTAATTCTATACGGATCTCAGGTTTTTTACTAACATAATCCCCGTTATTAATTTCCTTTCCGTCGCTGTAAACAATCAAGCTTTGAGATTTATGGAAGTTTGTATTTACTAAAAGAAAATCTGCTGAATTATTAAAAGTATAAAATTCGCCGGAATGATCTTTTGATTTAATATTAATAAAGATCCTTGTACTGTCTCTATATACCGGAGGAGTGAAACTGTTTGTGTATTTAAGTGTGCTGTCAGTCTTTAATAATACAGATACTGTATCTGTAAATATTAAATTCGGATCAGAAACAGATCCGTTAAACAAATTAATGATCGTACCGTTGCTGTATGAAAATCCTGAATTGTGATAATCAAATAAAAAACTGATCACGTTACTGTTTTTGCTCATTGAACTTACAACTAAAGTATTCCTGTCAAGTACGAGTTCAGAAGCCGGTGTATAATTGATATTTATTGAATTCAATACTGGTGATTCTTTTCCGCTGACTGTGTCTATATTAAATTTTGCCAGAAGATTCAATATCGGATATTGTACAGCATCAATAGTGCTCAATTCTACAAATTTATTAGTCTGTACATTTGACCTTAAAAGCGTCTGCATACCCATTTTATCAATTCCTATGATATCAAAGACAAGATTACTGTTTTCGGGGACATTGGAACTCCAGAAAAACTCTGCCCATTCTTTGGCAGGACCTGTAATATTTGATACCGAGCCGGAGGTCTTTTTGAAAATTACATCCATTGAGCAAATGGATTGCGACCAGTGATCACAGGCAGTGCAAGTTGGAGAAGTTCTGCAGCAGGGATCAAACATTTCTAATACTCCCGAAGAGCTTGCGCCTAAGTAACCTATAAAACTCCATGAGTGAAAATAACCAATTAAACCTATTGAGTCACAATATACACTTCCGAATTGTCTCAGTTTATTTTTTGCGCTTGCTGAAAGATATGTGCCTCCCGGTACATAAGCTGCATTCAGCAGCATCAGATAATAAGTAGAATCGAATGTATTTAAATAATTAACAAGAGAATCTGAAGAAGATGAAGTTTGCATTCTAAAGTTTTTAAATTCCAGAATGCTTCCGTTTAATTTTTTTACTTTTAATAAGTTCAGTCCTGCATTTGATCCGCCGTCAATATATATATTTCTGCTGCCGACACTGAAATATGAAGCTTCTTCTGCATTACTTCCTAAAGATCTTACGAAAAGATTAGATGAGAATTCATTCAGTTTTACGCCTCCGTTATTAAAACCGGTATTGTAGAAGTCAGATTCCGGATACTGGATTGATTTTAATTTTACAAGATTTACGATTTTGTTTGCACCGGCAAATCTGTCAGATTCATCTTCTTCATCCCGGCTGCCGGAGCCGTTGTTGTATATAAATAATCTTGTTTTAGTCCATCCGGTTGTATCATTGTTGATGACGGAGGTTGTTCTCCAGTAGTAAAAAGTATTGTTTATTAACACCGGTAATAAAGATCTGAATTTTGTGTCTGTACCGCTAAGATTATTACTGGCAAATGTCTGCAGAACAGGAGAATTAAACTGACTGTTTGTATCTATCTGCATAATTACTTTTACATTATTCTGACTGTAATCAAGAATTGGATTTAATCCGGATACCTCCAGGCTGTCATTAAAATGTATTGAATTCTCAACCGGACTAATCGGTAAATATGAATATTCATTGTAAGGAATATTAAACGAAATGGAATTATTTGATTCATCCTCTAAAGGAAACCGGTTATTCTGATCAAGTATCACTTTCATTTTATAAACTCCGGGAGTATCGATCTTAAAAGTATATAAGATCGTGTCCAGATATTTAAAAGCCCTGTAAGAAGTGTCCTTAATTAAATAATTAACATTGTTCTTTATTAACTGAAATCTGATTTTACAGGAATCTGCATTTAGACCGAAATTCTTCGGAGTTATTTTTAAAGTTGCAGGTTCATTTATTACAATGGACTGAGTTGAAAGTTCATAATCATTATTGCTTATTGCAAATTCGGGATATCGGGGTAAAGTTAACTTTACAGCCGGGTCGCCCATAAGATTATAACAGTTGACAGTATGTCTTGCTGAAAAAGTAGCAGAATCATCAGCCATATATAAACCTGCATATTTTAGTAAGTCACCCATTCTTCTTAAACTGTCAATTGATAATCCAATAAGTATCAATTGACCAAAATCATTTCCCTGTGTTCCAAAACTCCAGCCGGTTGTACCTACAAATCCTATTGACCCTTTTCCGTTCAAATACATGAATTTTTCTCCGAATCCCCGGAATTCAGATTTGGAATTTTCACCCGTAAAACATGTCAGACTAAGTACTAATGGTAATCTATTACCGTTATTGAGAACATTCGGGTCTGACATTCCGACTTCCCAGTCATGGCTTCCGGCATGACCTCTGAAATTCACAAAAAGTGTTCCTCTGTTAAAAGTATTTTTAATTGAATCTGCATAATTAAACGTAACTGAACCGGAAGTATCTGACCTGTATATCTTAACAGTTTCTCCCGAGATAGGAGGATTTTTTACATAAAGGTTGCTTTCAAAATTTGATCTTTGCTGATATGACTGCTGTTCCGGAAAAGTAGAGCCGCCAGTGATGAAAGTAAATGTTTTCCACCATCTGTCCGGAGATTCATTTTCGTACGCAATAATTTTATTAACCATTATTTGTGCCTCTGAAGCAGTATAAGCCGGAATTCTCCCGACGGAAACCATGTCATAATAGTAAAATGATCCATCATTAAAATTTGCAAAGTATCCGTCTGAATTAGGATTTCCGTACACAGGAACAAAATTCTTTTCATAGATACTGTTCGGGGAATTTTTTTTGGGGTCGAGAGAACCTCTGCCGAACAAACATACAAATTTCAATGCCGGCTGCTGCCAGTTGTCATTTGCATATTTTACAAAGTGTCTAATGGCAACAGGATCTTCCAGGCCGTAATTGAATATATCAGTTATATCCTCGATCTCTGTTTTAACACTTCTGTAATTATCACGCGTTTGTCTGTATGCTCTTAATTGTTCTGCCTGAGATTGAAACAATGAATTATAAATTACAAGATAATCAGCTCCATTTGTGCCTGAAACAAGATTCGGAACCTGTCTCTGTTTTATTCTAGTTGGTTTATTGCGGATCGTATCATTTACTATCTCAAGTTTTGCATTACTTTTACCCGTGAACTTCAGAGTATCACCGGTATTTGAAAAATTCGAAATACGGATATTGTTATTAACATCATATATATTTACAGTATTAAGAGAATTATAACCATATATTCTGAATAATTTTGATGTTGTATCTGTAGAATTTAAATTCGAAGAAAGTTTTTTATTAAATATTTTAAATAAATGGGGATAGCTTAATTCAAAAAGATCAAAATACATGCGTCCGTCAAATCCCGGAGAGACATACTTTATTGCTATGTTATTTACAGAACTCCCCGACAATACAGAACTGGAAAAATTAACAGTTGTATCTATTCTTTTAAAATTATCAGTAAACAATGTACTTACCAGATTCCCGTTTATTCTTATTTCCAGTGAATGTTCATTAAAAATGGTTGTTGAGCTGTTCTGAGGGTATGCAAATATCCTAAGAGAAGCATTAACGGATGATCCATTAAGTCCGGGAAGAGAAATCGTATCGCTTACAGTCTGATTGTTTGAAAGTAAAGTCCAGTACCAGCCTTCTCCTGCGCATTTTTCCGTATTAAGAAATCTGAAATCTGTGGCTGAAATATTTTCACCCTGTGAATAAAGCTTATCCTGTTCAAAATGAACAGTGCTGAAAAAATAATCTAAAGGATATGTTACAGGAACTGAATAATTAATATTTAAAAATCTTAACCCGTTTTCTCCGCCCCAGTCCACCCAGTAGATATTAGTATCCGAGTATTGATTGTAGTATTCATTTGTAGTATAAAGTACAATATTGTTCTGATTGTAAGTATCTGTGAGTCCTCCGTAATTTCTTGTACCGTAAAAATCAAAATAATCACCATCATTGAATATACCATCTGATTCACCCTGGAAGTAAACAGGAACCTGCAATCCCTTATTGAAAACTTTTATTGTCCTTGGATCAACAGCAGAAGTGCTGATACCGGCATTTGAAAAGTCCGATTTGTTTATCCTGATTAAGCCTTCATTAACAATATACATTTTCAGATAGGTCTTGCCGGGAGTGATCCAGTTAAAATTCTGTGCAAAAGAATGATTACAATAAAGGGCAAACATCAAAATCAGGATGTAAACAATTTTTTTAATCATTGTAATTATTTAGGATGTGGAATTAAAATTATTTAATTATTGAATATTTGCAAGTTCAGTTTCAAATAAAATTCTGCAGAGAAATGAAAATAAAAATATAAATTTGTCTTATCTTACGGAATACCTTGGAATTTATTTTGGAAGGCGCAAAATACGTTAATGCATTTACCATTTTTAAATTTTTTCCCTTCCAGAGGTAATATTCTTTGAATAAATTTGATATAATTGTCTTGCTGGATTTATTATCAGATAAAGTAGCGCATGAGGTCAGAAGATAATATGTTATTCTTTTCTTGATTTCATTTTCGTGAAAAAATTCAGACTTTCTCAAATGTCTGGCTATATTCAAAATCGAATTTGCCTTGTCAAAGATCATCTTTTTGGTATTCTTAACAAGTGAGATCTTTTCTTTTGAATCCATATTTACATAAAAAAGTATCTCCGGAATGTGAGCGATCTTGTTATTTATAACAGCAGCTCTTACATCATATTCATAATCTTCCCATATTCTTGAATCTGACCATGGACCGATCTTGTTTACTATATCCCTTTTCCAGACACATGCTCCTGTCGCCCAGGGTCTTCCGTGAATATCAAACAGTATAGGCACAATATGATCGAATGTTTGATCATTCTTATTTCTTAAGAAATTCCCTGCTGTCCTGATCAGCATTGTTTTGCTGTAAGCCATTCCAACATCTTGATGTTCTTCAAGATATTTTACCAGCTTTTCCAAAAAATTTGAATGCCAGAAATCATCCGAATCAAGATAAGCGAAATAATCACCCTTTGCAATCAGTCTGCCTGTTTCTCGTGCTAAACCGGGTCCAAGATTTTTTTCGTTCCTGATCAGTTTCACTCTGAAATCTTTTGATGAATATTCTTTTAAGAACCTGTCATCAAATTTCTCGGTTGAATGATCATCAATAAGTATCAGCTCTAAGGGTTTATATGTCTGATTAATTACCGAAATTACAGATTCTTTCAATAGTCCGACCCTGTTATAAAATGGAATAATGACAGAAACCAAACTGTTAGTTGTTTTTTGACTGTTCAATAGTTTCGGATTAAAAAATATTTAGAATTCCGTAAATTATACTTGTTTTGAATTTAATAATAATTTTTATGCTAAAAAAGATTAAAGTAAATTCTGATAACAAATACAAATTAATACTGATAAATTGTCAGCTAGATTACAATAAAAATAGATAATAATTGATTATTCCGTATCCCGGGAATAAAACATTTATAATAATTAAGTTAATGCAAATCAAAAATAATTTTTTAACGGATATACAAAACGATTTAACATAATCCGCTAACTGACTATTTCCTTTTTGATTTACAAACCACTCTTATTATTTGAAAATTAAGGAGTAAAAATACTTATATACAGAAATTGTATATGATTTTCTATAAGGTTTTCTTAACTGAAAAGATTCCCCTGAAACTGCCGGTTTCAGGAATTTTGTTGACTTAATTTAACTTGTTTGTAATAATAATTCAAGATTGAAATTTGCAGTTTAAAGTAACCAGGCCTCGTAAAGATATTCTTTTTCCCTAACCATTTTGTCATACGTTTCAGTGTTCTGATTATCTCTTCATTGTATGTATTTTTATTCTTTATCTGAAATTTTTTAATTATACTAAAGATCAGCTTTACATCCTGAAGCAAGAAATCTTTATCGATACCTCTTGATGAGATAAGATTGCGTACTCTTCTTATCTGTTCTTCCTTGACTGAAAATCCCAATCCTAAAAGATTGTCTGCGGCAATTAAAGAGCTTCTTTGATTTAATGTTTTGAAATTGACCGTACTGTTGTTGCTCTCATGTTTCCTGTATTTGACAAGCTTATCTCTCATGTTAAAAACCTTTCCGTGCCGGCTGATGAGCGAAATAACCCTGAAATCTTCAGCGTGTAGAAAATTCTCATCATATCTGATTTTGAATTTATCTGCTATATCTTTTCTGAACATAATACTCGGATTTGCTAATGTACATCTGAACAGCAAGCTGAATCTTGCCTCCTGATCCTTTTCTGGTCTTAAAGGATGTGAGATCTCCTTTCCTTCTTCATCTATTACCGTTACATCGGCTCCGACCAATACATATTCCAGATTGTTTTTGAGAAATGAATGCTGTTTCCAAAGTCTCTGCGGTAAAGAAATATCATCAGCATCCTGTATCGCAATATATTTCCCCAGCGCTTTGTCTAATGAAATATTAAGTGATCTGACTCTTCCTATATTTCTTTCATTTCTGATCAGAATAATTCTTTTGTCCTTTAATGCTAATTTATTAATTACTGAAAAAGTATTGTCTGTAGATCCGTCATCTACTATTATATATTCAAAGTTCTTAAAAGTCTGTTCGGTAATGCTTCGGACAGATTCTTCTATATAATTTTCACAATTGTAAACTGTCGTTATAATTGTAATATCAGGTTCCATACACTAAAACGGAATTTAAAAATTAATTATTTATTTCTCTCCAGGCAGCTTCCCTGACGGATTTAATTCGTTCATCATACTTCCCGCGTATTTTCATTAATTCTGTCAACCTTCCTAATGTCTTTTCAATTCTTAGAATATCAGGATCACCTTCTGGATAATTACTGAATTTCGATAATTTCTTAAAGCCGTACCCTCTTAGCTTATTCATCAAACGGAAGACCTGATTTTGCCACTTTTGACCGGTTTTATCTGATCCGCAATCTGAAGCAATTAAATACGGATCCAGATTAACTTTTTGAGCGCCGAACCCTCTGCTGAGTTTCCTAAGATATTCCCATTTCAGCCTATGCCCGGGAATAAAGTGTCTGATCTTCAGTGAAGATTCATACCAAATCTCCCAGCCGGCAAGCTTTAATGCGTAGCATAACTCAATGTCTCCTCCGGATGAAAGCACATTCTTTTTTCTGTCAGATAAAATTGATCTGAATCCTTTCGAATATAATTCGCTCAAAGCAGATCTTCTTACAGCCATCCCGGCTCCCCATAAAGCACTTTGGATACCGGCAATAACACCGTCACTTTTGAATTGCTTACCCGCTGAATAGCTTTGGCTGAATTCCTGAAACCACATAGGAAAAAGTTCATCAGAAACTGCTGTGCTCTCGCCTCCGACTGCTCCTATCTTTTCATTCTTTTTCATAGTATTTATTAATATCTCAATATAATCATCGTTCAGCCAGTTATCATCGTCACAAAATAAAATATATTCATAAGCTGAGTTTTCAAAACCCATTTTCCTGGCTGCAGATAAACCCTGTACCGGCTGAAAAAGTATTTTATAATTAACGATTCCGGAAATATATTTTTTAAGCAATTCTTCCGCTGTTTCTGATGTGTTATCGTTTGAATTGTTATCAACTACAATGATCTCGCAGGAGATTCCGGCCGGAATTTTTAGCAGTGAAATATGTCTGATGGTTTCAGGTAGGAGCTTTGAGCTGTTGTAGCAGCAGATAACTATGGAAACTCCTTTATTCATATTCAGTTTTAACTGTACTCAAATTATATCTCTGCTCCAAATTATTAACAAATTTTTTTTAATTTTCTTTACCGGTATTTTTTATTTTTTTTGAACTTTTCAAAATAGAATTTTTCATCAGACTAAGTTTATTCCTGTTAAAAATCGAAACCGGATACAAAAGATAAGAGGGGATCAATGCCTTAACCGTTTCCAGTCTTTTCCCGCTGTTGTAATTTTCTATGGCCTGCGCATAAAGCATTTTTGATTTCGCCTTAAACTTTCTGTATCTGAAGTAATGATAGCCTCTCTTCAGACTGTATTTTAGCTTCTCGCCTGAATTTCTTAAATATGTCCCGAAATTACGCTTCCTGTAATTCAACTGCCTTAAATTATTTAAGGTACCGGAAGCCCATTGGTATGGATTAATTGAAGATTTCCTTTTTTCTTCAATAAAATTAGAAACATATACTGCATTTGATTTTACAATTTTCTCACGCTTCTTAATATATTTTGGTGAAAGTATGTATGAGAAGAACAAGACCATATTCCCTTTTCCCGAAGAACCTTCTTTTCTCAGTTCATTTCCATAGTAGTTGATCTTATGTGCAAGTGTGTATTCCGGGTTGTCTTTGTATAAATGATAGGCGAATCTTAGTTTGTCCGTGATTCTTGTGCCGAAAGCTGAATATGCAAATAAATTCAGCCGTTCTTTCTTCTTGACTGAAAGAGGGTAAATAAAGAATGAAATCATCATGAAATATATCGCCTGAAAATTTTTGTGGAAATAATATTTTTCACCTGCTTTATAAAAATAATGATAAGATATCTCATCATATCTTCTGTATCTGAAAAAGTTTATAATTTTCTTTATCCAGAAAAATGGATTAATAAATCTGAGAATTTTACCGGTCTGTGAAGAGTCAATATATTCTGAATCATTTCTTTTGAGATCTTTTGAAATGAATTTCGGAGATACCAGATATGTAAGAAATAATAAAGAATAGCCTTTGAAAGATTTCTTTTTACTCCTGTATTCTTTGCTGTAATAATGAAGTTTGTTTCCAAGCGGTAAACCCGGAGGAGTAGTAAAAAAGAAGTAAGCTAATTTTGCTTTTTCGGAATAATTCTTTCCGAGAAATGAATAAACAAACTGACTCTGCTTTGATCTTTGAAAAAATCCCTTTGGGTATAAAAGGAAAGAAGTAAACAGGTTACTTAGTGATCTGATTCTTTTATTCTCGTAATACCTGTACCTGCTTTTTTCAAAATATATCTGGGAGTAATATTTATTTTTCTTTAATGAAATTACAGAATATATCCTTTTAAGATTCTTTCTGAATTTATGGGAAAGTTTACTTAGGTTATACGGCTGTTTATCGTAATAAAAGAATTTATAATAATTGTACAAATAGTAAGGCAGATTCTTTTTATCATAATGCCAGCAATGATATAAAACTCTTTGATGTGTGTTTTTTCTGTTATCTGCATTTGAAGTTTTATTGTAACCATTCATGCAGAATGTACCCAGATAATCCTCTATCTTTTTTAATTTATGATTCTGATATGCTCTTAAGAGAAACCAATAATCCATTGTGAAATGATTTTCAAGAGGAAATTCTCCAACGTCCGTCTGAACGTTTCTTTTGTAAAAATAACTTACAGGATTAATGGGGAACATATACAGGAAAGGAAGCATCACTTTTCTGTAATCAATTTCAGGTTTTCTTATATAAGTGTGATCTTCAAAATCAAATAACAAATTACCCACAACCATTTCTGTACCGGTATCTTCTTTAAATGCCTTTGCAATCTTGAAAAATGCTCCTCTTTGAAAATAATCATCAACATTAAGGTATGTAATTATTTCACCCGATGACATTTTGAATGCCTTATTCATAGCATCTGACTGCCCTTTATCGGACTCGGATATCCATTTTAAATGCGGATACTTTTTTAATATTTCCACTGTGCCGTCAGCAGAACCACCGTCGCAGATAATATGCTCGAAATTTGGATATCCTTGCTTAAGTACACTTAAAATTGCTTTTTCAATGGTTCCTACTGAATTAAAAGAAGGTGAAAGTACGCTGATCATAGGAAAAGTTTCGGTTTCCTTAACAGTATTTTCAGTTTCTTCACCCCATGGCCATCCGTATCTGAAGTCGTTTTCAGATTGAAGATATTTTATATGATCTGCTTTTAACTCTTTGTAATTCTTTTTCCATGGAGAATTTATCAGTGCATAAAAATTTTTATCATAATCCCCTTTTACTCTTCTCAGCTCTTTTAATCTTGACAAATTAAACTCAAGCATCAGTATATTAGTGTTGTTCTCCTGAGGAAATCTTAATGATAATATTTTTTTTAATCCGTACTTTTTTAAATCTTTAATTGTCTTCTTATATTCATATTTCCAGTTTTGTTTTTTAATCTCATCATCATTTATATCGGCTCTGCCTAATTGAATAGCTTTTTCATATGGTTCCAGTCCTACGGAAGCTACTCCGAATCCCACAAACAATCTTACGAGATAATTCCAGTCCAGCCTTCCTGCCGGCATGCAATGTATTAATTTTAATCTCGGATCATACCATACTTTCCATCCGGCTAAAACCAGTGCATAGCACATTTCAGAATCTCCTCCTGATGAAAGCTCAGATCCTTTTCTGCAGCTCATGGAAGTTCTGAATCCGTCTGCCAATAATTTCTCCCATGCGCTTTTTCTTACTATCATTCCGGCACCCCAGACATATCCGCGTTTCCAAGTAATATTTCCTATTGATATTTTTCCTGTATGAATGTCTCCCTGGGGACCGGCAGCATAATCACGTTTGAAATATTTAAACCATTCAGGCGGATCCACTTCGCATAACGGCTCATTAGGTCCGCCTAAAATTCCGACTTCAGGATTTTTACTCATGATCTCATAAGTAAGCTGCACAAAGTTTTCATCAAGCCAGTTATCATCATCACAGGTAATTAAGAATTCATATTTCGCAACTTCATATCCTTTTTCCAGTGCTAATTGCTTTCCCGGAACAGGCTGATCAACAATTCTTAGATTTGCATTACTCTTATGTTTTTTCCATTCGTTAATAGTTACTTCTTTTGAATTGTCTGTCGATGCGTTGTCTACAAATATTACTTCCCATAAAACAGCT
>CAZLOL010000108.1:0-12444 GCA_964561045.1 uncultured Ignavibacteriaceae bacterium
AAAAAGAAAAAGCTTATATTAGAGATCCGAAAGAGCTTTCAAAGCTAAACAGAATATTTAATGATAATATGTTCAGATCCTGGAGGTTTGTGGGATTCGTTATGAAGAAGAACAGTCAACTGACATATATGGACATTCATCCTTACCTTGTTAAAATTACGCGTGACGCTATAAAGCGGAATCCTGAAATATATGGTAGGATCATTTTAAGCAACATATATCAGTTTATTGGAAACATATCTGATAAATTATTTTTATATAGCAATCTCGAAAGATCCTATAAGAGAATTTACCTGGATAAATACTATGTTGAAATGCTGGAAGACGATTGGTGGGAGCAATTCTATTCCGATAATACTTCAGCGGGTGAAGTAATTGATCTTTATAACATGCAGTTTACGAAATTTGGGAATTTAAAATATGTAATATATGAAGGCGGGTCAGTCATATTAGAAGATACTTTGCTGAAACAAATTTACAATTATATTGAAAGATTTAATAATTTTGTTTTCAGAAATATGTTATGGCTGTTATTTTTTCTGATAACATTCATTTACAGCTCATTCAAAGTCATAAAAAGCGGATTCAAAGATCCGGTTAGTTTTATTGCTTTTATATTCTGTGTGATTTTCATAACCAATGCTATGTTCATCAGCATACTCGGTACTGCAATTACAAGATACAGCTATACTGTAGAGTTCATAATTTATTTAAGCCTGCCGTTATTTTTCCATTTAATAAAAAAATCAAAATCCGATAACATAAAAACAGATATTGTATGATCCCGTTTTCCCCTCCTTATATAGATGAGGATGTAACAAATGAAGTAATGGATTCTCTGAGATCCGGATGGATCACAACAGGACCGAAAGTAAAATTGCTTGAACAGGAAGTTGCAAAGCTAACCGGTGTAAACAATGTACTTTGTGTAAACTCAGCGACCTCAGCAATGATGCTGATGCTTCACTGGTTCGGGATAGGAAAAGGTGATGAAGTAATTATTCCGGCATATACTTATTGCGCTACAGCGCTTGCTGTGATGCATCTTGGAGCCATGCCGGTGATAGTAGATGTTAACAAAGATTTCTGTATTAACACAGAAGAGATAAGAAAAGCGATCACTCCTAGAACAAAGGCAATTGTACCAGTTGACATAGGAGGATATCCATGTGATTATGAGAAGATAAAAAAGATCGTAAATGATGAGGAAATAAAAAAGATGTTCATATCGCTAACTGAAAATCAGAGGATGCTGGGAAGAATATTTGTAATGGCTGATTCCGCACATTCGATCGGAGCAATTTATAAAGGTAAAGAGAGCGGTTCTTTATGTGATGCAACTGTTTTTTCATTTCATGCTGTAAAGAATGTTACAACCGCGGAAGGTGGTGCTATTTGCCTGAACCTTCCAGGTAAATTCAACAACAATGAACTCTATCAGTGGCTGAGATTGCTTTCTCTTAACGGTCAGACTAAAGATGCCTTTACAAAATCACAGGGAGGTAACTGGAAATATGACATTGTATATCCCGGTTTTAAAATAAATCTTAATGATCTTTGTGCTGCTGTAGGGCTAGCTCAGATAAGGAAATACACAAATGATCTGATACTAAAAAGAAAAAAGATTTTCGAAAGATATGATGAAGCATTTAATGCAACAGGCTGGGCTGAAATCCCTCCATCCCTTACTGATGAAAAAGAAACATCATATCATGTTTATCTTCTGAGAATTAAAAACATAACTGAAGATCAGAGAAACATGATCATAGAAGAGATCAATAAGAAAGAAGTTGCGGTAAATGTTCATTTTATTCCATTGCCAATGCTGAAAATCTTCAGGGACAGAAATTACGAGATTAAAAACTATCCTGTGAGTTATGATAACTATTCGAGAGAGATCACGCTGCCTGTATATCCTCAGTTAACTGATGATGAAATAAGCACAGTGATAAATTCAGTAACGGAATCATATAAAAGTGTAATACGATAATAATATTTAGCTTAAATACAATTTCAATGATGAGAATAAAATTCGTATTTCAATGAAAAAAATATTTGATTTTGTATTTTCTATAGCCGGATTAGTAATTCTTTCTCCTTTGTTTCTTGTTATATCGGTTTGGATAAAATTAGATTCCAAAGGATCTGTGTTTTATAAACAGATACGTGTAGGAAAGAATAATTCGGATTTTAAGTTATACAAATTCAGGACAATGAGAACGGATTCAGATAAAAACGGGCTTCTTACTGTTGGCGGAAGAGATCCGAGAATAACCGGATCTGGATATTTTCTAAGAAAATTCAAGCTCGATGAACTTCCGCAGCTTTTTAACATTGCAGCCGGTGAAATGAGTTTTGTTGGTCCAAGACCTGAAGTCAGAAAATATGTGGATTTGTATAACGATGAACAAAGAAAAGTTCTTTCGGTACTTCCGGGAATCACAGACGTTGCTTCAATTAAATACAGAAATGAAAATGAACTTCTTGAAAAAGTGGAGAATCCTGAAACTTATTATATTGAAAGCATAATGCCGGATAAATTGAAGCTTAATCTGGATTATATTGAACAAAGATCGTTTACAAATGACATAAAAGTGATCTTTAAAACTTTAACTGCAATTACCGGTCAGAAAAGTCAGAAATAATATTTTGACATTTTAAAAAAAGTTTGTTGAAACAATAGTATACATTTTGTAATTTGTCTTAATCCAAAAATAAAACCCTTAGTTATAGATTGTTTTTTTAATTTTGTGTTCTTTTTGAATTTATGACAGATCTAATTTGTATATATGCTAAGGTAAGATAAACCAAATCTTATGCTTGAAAATTTTTTAAATAACAAATTATTAAAATTAAGAAACAGGCATTTTCTGTTTTTTGACTGTGTGTTTCTTCTGTTATGTCCTTTACTTGCTTTAGAATTGAGATTAGACGGGCAGGTTGATTTTGAACTTTATCTGAAAGGACTTATCTCATGCACTTTCGTTTTCTTAATACTAGACATAATTGTATTTTACAAGCTTGGTCTTTATAACCGTTACTGGAACAGCGCAAGTATTGATGAACTTGCAAAACTTATCTTCATAATCTTCTGGGCAATAATAATACAGACAACAGTATTTATAGTATTTAACCGCCTTGAGATCCTAAATTTCGAAGTACTTCCATTATCACTTCCTTTATTAGACGGAATTATTTTATTTTTCTTCGTAGCAGGTGCAAGATTCAGCATCAGGTTAATGGAAAGATTAAATGAAAGAAGAAAAATTTCCTACCATGGTGAAAGAGTGCTTGTTGTAGGTTCAGGTAAAGCCGGCAATTCTATTGTACAGGAAATGCAGAGAAATCCTCAGCTTGGTCTGAATCCCGTAGCATTTGTAGATGATGATATTGAAAAGAAAGGTCTGAAGATAAGAGGTATTCCGGTTATGGGAACAAGACACAGTCTTCCGGAGATCATTACAAAGATGGATATTAATAAGGTAATTATTGCAATGCCGACAGCTCCCGGATCTGAGATAAGGGATATTTTTTCAATCTGCAGAAAAACAGGAGTCCAGGCAAGGACGATACCCGGTATATATGAAATACTCGATGATAAAGTCAGAATTGACAGTATCCGGCAGGTTCAGATTGAAGATCTATTAAGAAGAGAAACAGTAAAAACTGATATTAAAAAAGTTGAAGATTTTTTAAAAGGCAAGAAAGTTCTTGTTACAGGTTCCGGAGGTTCTATAGGCAGTGAACTTTGCAGACAAATAATAAAGTGTCATCCGTCTGAGATCATACTTCTAGGCCAGGGAGAAAATTCGATTTTTGATATAGAGCATGAGATTAAAAAAAGGCTGTCACTTACAAACGGTAAACAATACAATACAAAAGTAAATATCGTAATAGCAAGCATCAGATCATTGAACAGACTTGAAAAAATATTTGAGCAGTTTGAACCTGATGTAATTTTCCATGCTGCTGCCCATAAGCACGTTCCTATGATGGAAATGAATCCCAGTGAAGCTATCAGCAATAATATCAAAGGTACACAGAATCTGATTGATCTCTCGCTTAAATATAATGTTGAACATTTTGTATTCATATCCACGGATAAAGCTGTAAATCCTTCGAGCATCATGGGTGCAAGCAAGAGAGTTTCTGAAATGATAGTCCTGAAAGCTGCAAGAGTTTACGGAAAGAATTATTCAGCAGTAAGATTCGGAAATGTCCTTGGAAGCAGAGGCAGTGTTGTTTTAACTTTTAAAAGACAGATAGCCGAAGGCGGACCGGTCACAATCACTCATCCGGATATACAAAGATATTTCATGACCATCCCTGAAGCCGTTCAGCTGGTTCTTCAGGCATCAGTCATAGGTAACGGAGGCGAAATATTCGTACTGGATATGGGAGAACCTGTTAAAGTATTGGATCTTGCAAAAGATATTATAAGACTCTCAGGTTATGAAGTTGATAAGGATATTAAAATCATTCATACAGGATTAAGACCGGGTGAAAAACTGTATGAAGAACTATTTATTCCCGGCGAACTTTATGAAAAGACCATTCATGAAAAGATCCTAATTGCAACTAATGCCAGCCATTTTATACCTGATCATTTTGATTACAATCTGGAAACACTTCTTGAAAAGCGTTATGATGGTGATAAAGAGGTAATCGTCAGCATGCTGAAAAAGCTTGTTCCGGAGTATCTATCCGAAGAACAGCAGATTCCGACCGGCGTTCAGACGCTTTAAAATCCAGCCCAAAAAATTCTAAATTTGTATTTTCAGGTATATTATTAAATTAAAATATATTTTCATTTCACATTAAAGTTTATATGAAAAAACTTTTTACTCTGTTAATTATCAGCATGATATTCTTTCTGAACAAGTCTGAAGCACAGGTCGAACTTGTTCAGCCAAATCATCCTGTATATGATTTCTTACAGAGAATGCAGACCTTGAAGATTATATTTGATTACAACAGGGCAAATATTCCCATATCACGGGAAAATGTCGCATCATATTTAAAAACAATAATTGCAGCGAAAAGCAGGATCACGTCTGTTGACAGAGAGATACTTAAAGATTATGAGATCGAATTTGAATTTGATATGTACGGAACTCTGAAGAATGCAGCGCCTCTTTTCAAAGAAGGATTTAAAAATGTTTTTTCCAATAATAAGCAGAAGTATCTGTATACATTCGCGGACAGTAATGCGAGTTTGTTTCTTGATGTGCTGGGGGGACTTTCACAAAGGGGATCACGCGGTGATTCAATAGGCAAACATTCGATTTTATTAGGTGAACTCGGATTCAGAGTAAGAGGTACGCTATTCAACAGCGTTGGATACTATCTAAGGGCATCCAACGGGCAAAAGCTCAGCGGGGATTCTGATGATGTTAGATTTGCAAGATATACTGATCCTAAGCTATATGCTCAGTATAAGTTTGAATATGAACAGAGAAACTTTGATACTTATGACGGATATCTCAGGTACAGAGCTGAGCATGACTGGCTTGCATTAACAGTCGGAAGAAATCCCGTTTATCAGGGATTCGGATTCATTGACAGATTATATCTGTCAAACAATACCGTGCCTTTTGATTATATCAGACTGGATCTCGGATACAAAGCGGTGAAATATACTTTTATGTACGGCAGTCTGAGAGGAGATTCACTCGGGAAAAGGATAGACGCAAAGAATATTGCTACTCACAGACTTGATATAAACTTTTCCGATGCATTCAGATTAGGATTTTTTGAAAGCGTTACTATTGCCAACAGTCCATTCAGTTTTACATTTCTTAATCCCATTAGTTTTCTTACTTCGGCCGATCTGAGCAAAGCCTCTCAGCCCGGACCTGAGAATACTAACAATGCCATTATGGGTTTAGACGCAATGGTGATTCCCGTAAGAAAACTTGCAATACAGGCTTCTTTTCTTGCTGATGATCTGGAGTTCAATACTTTGTTCAAAGACAATGCGCAGGTAACGAATAAATTTGCTTATCAGATAGGTCTGATGTGGACAGATGCTTTTACACTTCCTAACCTTGAACTGAAATCGGAATACACTAAGTTAGATCCGTTTGTCTATACCCACGTTTCAAATAAAACCATGTACACAAACTGGAACCTGCCTCTTGGACATCATCTGGAGCCGAATTCAGATGAGATAGCATTTAAGCTTAACTATGATTTTTCGAACAGAGTAAATCTGAACATACTTTATCAGCATCAGCGTTCAGCAAACGGAATAGAAACTGATTCTGCCGGCAGAGTAATCATTAATTACGGAGGCAACATAAATAATGCAACAGGATACAGTTATTCGGATCCCGAGTTCATGAAGGGACACAGGATCAACAGGGATATAATTACAACAAATTTCAACTGGCAGTTCATCAGACAGTTTTTTATAGAATTAAAATATGTACACAGGATAATAGATGATATGTATCAGAACTATAAATTTACTGATGATTACGGATTTGCTACATTAAGGATAGATTACTGATATACTGAATGCTATATATTTTTAAAAGATCCGCTCTGAATAAATTCAGGCGGATCTTTTATTATAAGAAATGAAATTTCAAACATATACACATTATATTACAATTATAACTCAGGATCTTCAGGAGTCAAATAATCTTTCATTTCATTATACTCCCATTCACCGATTAATCTGACCATTTTATTGTTCTTGTATATGCATTCAAGACTTTTACCTCCTTCTCTGTGATACTCTATGCATCTTCCTTCCATTTTCCCTTCTTTATAATGAATAATACTTTCCAAACCTCCTTCGTCATACCATTTTGTCCACTTACCGTTTTTTTTCCCGTTATTGAAATATCCCTCATGAGCTTTATAACCTCCTTCGAACCAGGCATCATATCTGCCGTGATATTTTCCGTATCTGTAATTGCATATAATTTTTGAAGCTCCAAGATCATTATATCCGGTATAAAATTCTTCATAATGTCCGTGTTTAACTTCTTCTCCTTTCCAAACTCCCTGATAATATTCTGCAAATACAGCGCCTCCTTCGAAGTCAGGCTCTTTTTCAATGATTCTTGTTTTACTTTTAATTCTTTCCTTTTTGATCTTTTTAACTTTGATTTTTTTCATGACATTTTTTTATAAGTTTAAGAAAAGTTTCTATTGTAATTAATAACTATTTTATTTTTCAATAAGTATGAAATGCATTTTTGTAAAAAAATTTTATGGATTTCAGAATGTCGCATATATTCCTGTTAAATACTCTCTTTACTGAAATTCATATTTTAGGAAGTTCTGTAAAAAAGGTATTAGTATAGTTTTATAGTTCAGTATTCATCTTAATAGTATTTTTATCTTAAGCGAAATATCCTGAAACCATTTTTGAAAAAGTTTTTTAAATGCCCTAGAAGGTTTATAAAAAAGATGCTAGAACCTTGCTGCATATTTTTTAAATTTAATACTAATAATTAAATAACTACTTTGCATTACACAATATAATAAATCAACAAATCTTTACATGGACGACAAAGAAAAATTTACAATATCGATAAATGAAGGTTATAATTTCAAAGGCGAATCTATATTGCTCGGAGGTGCGATATTCAAAGGTGAATGTCTGACCGGCGTCAGTATAAAACTTCCTTTGAAAACTATGAACAGGCACGGACTTATTGCCGGTGCTACCGGAACCGGAAAAACCAAGACTTTACAGGTGATCTCAGAAGGTTTGTCATCCAAAAGTGTTCCGGTACTGCTGATGGATATAAAAGGAGATCTGAGCGGAATTGCAAAACCCGGATCTTCAAACGAAAAGATTGATGACCGGGCTAAAAAGATCGGAATTACATATACGCCTTCCGGTTTTCCAGTTGAACTGATGACAATATCAGGAGAAAAAGGAATAAGGATGCGTGCGACAGTTTCCGAATTCGGTCCTGTACTGTTTTCAAAAATGCTTGAACTAAATGACACTCAGACCGGAATTGTTGCACTGATATTTAAATACTGTGACGATAATAATTTTCCGCTTCTCGATCTTAAAGATTTTAAGAAGATGCTGCAGTATATATCCGATGAAGGAAAGAAGGAAATTGAATCTGCATACGGAAAGATCTCAACGACATCAACAGGTACAATTTTAAGAAAAGTAATTGAACTCGAACAGCAGCATGCTGACCTTTTTTTTGGCGAGACATCTTTTGAAGTAGAAGATCTTTTGAAAATAAATGAAGATGGTAAAGGTGTCATTTCTATAATTCGTCTGACCGATATTCAGAACAAACCCAAACTTTTCTCAACATTTTTACTTTGTCTGCTTGTTGAAATTTATAATACATTTCCTGAAGAAGGAGATGCCGATCAGCCGAAGCTTGTTATCTTCATTGACGAAGCGCATTTGCTGTTCAATGAAGCTTCCAAAGCCCTGCTTGATCAGATAGAATCCATAATTAAACTCATCCGTTCAAAAGGTGTGGGAATATTTTTCTGCACACAGAATCCGGCTGATATACCCGATTCGGTTCTTGGTCAGCTTGGGATGAAGGTTCAGCATTCATTAAGGGCATTCACCGCAAATGATAGGAAGCAGATAAAATTAATTGCAGCTAATTATCCGATGTCTGAATTTTATGATATTGAAGAACTCCTTACTTCAATGGGAATAGGTGAGGCGGCTGTAACCGTATTAAGCGAGAAAGGAAATCCCACACCGCTTTCGGCAACATTACTTTGTCCGCCTGCATCGAGAATGGATATCATTTCTCCTGAAGAAATTGATGAGATAGTAAACCGGTCACAACTTGTAAAAAAATATAATGAGATTATCGACAGGGAAAGCGCTTATGAGATTTTGACTAAAAAACTGCAGGATGCACAACAGATCTCAGAGCAGGAATCTACCGAAGATGAAAAGGAGAAATCCGGCGGACGTCAGGAAAAGAGCACAGTTGAAAAAGTTCTGACAAGTACAACAGCAAGACAAGTAGGTCGAACAGTAGCCAGGGAACTTACACGTGGAATACTTGGAGTGCTGGGTATTGGTGGAAGCACAAGTTCAAAGAGAAAAAAAACAGGCTGGTTTTAATCCGGCTGATTAATAAAATAAACATCCGGTAATCCGGAGAAAGGTAAATATAAAATGGAAGAGTTAGTTAAATTTGTAACAGATAAAACAGGATTATCTGCAGACCAGGCAAAATCAGCAGTGGAAGCTGTAGGTACTTTCTTAAAAGATAAAATGCCCGGCGGATTAGGAGAGCAGGTGAATAATTTTCTTGAAGGAAAAGATATCGGCGGAATAGCAGGAATGGCTGCGGGAATTAAAGATAAATTAGGTCTTTAACTTACATTTTGAACATTATGGAAAGAGTATGATGAATTAAATATTTATCATACTCTTAATTTTATTGATCAGTATTGTTGCCGAAATTTTATTGTCACGATCTTAGTATATTAATAATTAATAAAGAACTTCATCTTATACAATAATTAAGTATAGAAAATAAAATCAGTATTGGGTAAATTGCATCTAATAAAATCCTAAATTTAAAATAATATGAGAGAAACATTGAAAGTTATATTTTCACTGATTGTTCTGATTGGTTTAATGTTAGGCTGCAGCAAACTAAGCAATCTTGCAGGGGACAATTCAGATAAACTTTATTTCTGTGAAAGCTATAATAAAACCACAGATAACTGTGAGGGAAAAAGTTTAAAGTATTCAGAAGGATATCTGACCGTTATGGTCGACATAAGACCTTCAAAGAAAAAACTCGGAGTAAAATCTGTGAACATAAACATAACAGACATAAGCTCGGGTAAGGTAGCTGATACATATCCTTATGACACTGACCCGGATATGGATTATGTTTATTTTGAGAAAGTAGATTTTAAAAATCCCGGGAAATATAAAGTCAGCGCATTAAAACCTGACGGGACAGTCATAGTCAGCAATGAGATTGAGATAGTTGAAAAAAAATAAACCGTAAGGTCTTAACTTATTTACTTTGTTTCAAATACTTTACTTGCAGTTTTCAATTATGAATCAGGTCATTCAATGAAAAGATCTGATATTTTTATAAATCAAAAAATCATAGATTATTAAAACTTTATTTCTTTCAATATTTATAATTATCAGCATCGTTACTGCATCGGCTTTAAATGCAGAAGATAAGAAACCGAAAAAAGTAAAGATAAAGATGAAGAAGCCAAATGTTTCGATTGCATTGGTAAAAATTAAAATAAGCGAACTTAAGCCGGATGAAAAATTCTATGCAGTTTCTGAATCCAAAGTAGCATACAGATGGCTTCCTATTATTTCATCAGTAAGAGAAGGTACAATGTCAAGGCAACAGGCGGTTGATTCAATAAATGTATTCAGTAATGAGCTTTGGGATTATATGGAGCTGAATATAAAAGCGAAGAAGGTGAAAAAATATTCAGACAAAGAATGGGCTTTCCCTGTAAAAGGTTATGGTCCGGGTGCAATTGGAGGAAGAAACGGAAGCGGATATGTTCCTGCAGGATTTGATTTTTTCGACAAAACATCAGGAGGTCATCCGGCGCATGATATATTTATAAATGACGGGAATCAGGATTGTCTGGATGACAATACGAATGCTCCTGTTGAAATACTTTCAATGAGCGGTGGGATTGTAATTGAGACCAGAAAGAACTGGACTACAGATATGACGGATATAAAAGGAGGAAATATAGTTTACGTATATGATAATTTTTCAAACGGATTTTTTTATTATGCTCACTTAAAAGAAGTGTATGTGAATGTAGGCGATATGGTTGAACCAGGAACATCTCTCGGTACGATGGGCAGGACAGGAAAAAATGCATATCCTTCGAGATCCCCGACACATCTTCATATTATGTATGTACGGTCATTTGACGGTGATATGAGACCTGAGAATATCTATAATGATCTTCTTAATGCAAAAATAACAGAATAAATAATAATGAAATCTGACAAGATAATTGAAACCGCAATAACATTTGACGACGTTCTTCTGATACCAAACAGATCGAAAATACTTCCGCGTGAAGTTATACTAAAGACACACCTTACAAAAAACATTGAACTGAATATTCCGATTCTTTCATCGGCAATGGATACAGTAACTGAAAGCGAAATGGCAATAGCCGTTGCGCGTGAAGGTGGAATGGGTATAATTCATAAGAATATGTCTATTGAAATTCAGGCGTCTGAAGTGGATAAAGTAAAGCGAAGCGAAAGCGGAATGATATTTGACCCGATAACTCTTACTTCCGATAAGACCATAGGCGATGCATTAAGACTTATGCAGCAGTATAAAATATCTGGAATTCCGATAATTGATAAAGATAGCAAACTTATAGGTATTTTAACTAACAGGGATCTTCGGTTTGAACCTGATGAAACACTTCTTGTTTCTGAAATTATGACAAAGGATAGTCTCGTTATAGCACCAATGGGAACTGACCTGGAGAAAGCTGAAGTGATATTGCAAAAATATAAAATTGAAAAACTGCCTGTTGTAGATAAGAGAGGAATACTCAAGGGTCTTATAACATTTAAAGACATTCAGAAAAGAAAGAAATTTCCAAACGCAAGTAAAGATAAGTTCGGAAGATTAAGAGTCGGTGCAGCTGTAGGAATTTCAGAAGAAACCATAGAAAGAGTAAGGGAATTAGTGAAAGCGGGAGCAGATGTAGTCGTAGTCGATACTGCGCACGGTCATTCTCAGGGTGTGCTTGATATAGTAAAGAAGATCAAAATGAATTTTAATGTTGATCTGGTTGCCGGAAATGTTGCAACAGCCGAAGGAACTCTTGATCTGATAAAAGCAGGCGCTGACTGTATAAAGGTAGGTATTGGAGCCGGCTCGATCTGCACTACCAGAATAATAGCTGGTGTTGGTGTTCCGCAGATGACTGCAGTGATAGACTGTGCGAAAATTGCAGCAAAGAATAATATACCTATTATTTCGGACGGAGGTATAAAACAAACCGGAGATGTTCCTAAAGCAATTGCAGGAGGAGCAGATTCAGTAATGTTGGGAGGTATGTTTGCCGGAACAGAGGAGGCTCCCGGTGAAAAAGTCTTATATGAAGGAAGAAGTTACAAAGTTTACCGCGGAATGGGTTCACTTGAAGCTATGAAGAAAGGAAGCAGCGACAGGTATTTTCAGGATGTAGAAGATGATATTAGCAAACTTGTACCGGAAGGCATAGAAGGAATTGTTCCTTATAAAGGATTTGTCGGTGAAACTATCTATCAGATTCTCGGAGGATTGCGTGCTTCAATGGGATACTGCGGAGCAAAAAATATTCATGAGATGAAAATCAAAACTAAATTTGTAAAGATCACTAATGCAGGATTGAAAGAATCCCACCCACATGATGTGAAGATAACTAAGGAAGCTCCGAATTACGGACTGAAGTGAGTTTATTGAGTTT
>CAZLOL010000109.1:0-12371 GCA_964561045.1 uncultured Ignavibacteriaceae bacterium
AAACTTAACAAACTTAACAAACTTAACAAACTTAACAAACTCAACAAACTCAACAAACTCAACAAACTTAACAAACTTAACAAACTCAACAAACTTAACAAACTCAACAAACTTAACAAACTCAACAAACTTAACAAACTTATTTTGTCACTCAAGAGCGGTAAACATATAATAAAAGAAATTGAGGGCGTGCGGTGCACTGTACTTGATACCGGCATTTCAGAGGAGCGTATGAATTTTCTCAGGAAGCTCATGGAACACAACGGATTTACAGTGAAAGCCGATAAAGAACCAAAGAAAGATGAAACACTTCCGGATACATACATAATCGGAGTAACAAGTATTTCATTCAACCCTGTAATATCTGTCTATAACAGAGGGCTCAGGGATTTGCACGGAAGTATTGTCACGCCGGCTTACTGGAATCAGGAAACAAAGGAAAGCAGAGGATGGTACTGGAAAAACAATTAACAATGTTCAATGTACAATGTTCAATGTTGTAAATTAAAAATTAAATATTGAACATTGATAATTGAACATTGATAATTGAACATTGTCAAGCTATTACCCACGTCTTATCGCCCGAAAGAATCTTGCTAAGCGACGGCTGTCCTTTTTTATCGGTGATCAATCTGATCTGCTCGGACATGGAATCTTCATAAGTAGGTTTATCTATCGCGTACAATACTCCGAATGGTCTCGGCATATGTCCGTATTGTTCGTGAGCATCCGCGAATCCCGCGAGAATGTTCGCCTTGATTCTGTCGTGTTCGTCGTGAATCCAGAGGTCGTTCGCCGAGTTGCCGTTTTCCTTTAGATCAACTATAACCGGTCTGAAACCGTCTAGCTTAATACCTTTTTCATCATTCATTCCGAAAACAAGCGGTTTGCCATGTTCAAGGAAAAGCGCTTCATTCTTCTTAGTCTCTTTATCTGAGAAAATAAAGAACGCGCCGTCATTAAATACCGGACAGTTCTGATAAATTTCCACAAAGGATGTGCCTTTATGATCGTGAGCTTTTCTTAAAGTTGCCTGCATGTGTTTCGGATCCCTGTCCATAGTCCGTGAAACGAATGTTGCCTTTGCCCCGAGAGCAAGCTCTGCAGGATTGAAAGGTTGTTCAACCGATCCGAACGGAGTTGACTTTGTAACCTTTCCGGCTTCGGAAGTCGGTGAATACTGTCCTTTTGTAAGACCGTATATCTGATTATTGAACAGCAGCAGGTTTATATCAAAATTTTTCCTGAGTAAATGTATGAAATGATTTCCTCCGATGGATAATGCATCGCCGTCACCTGTAACAACCCAGACGCTTAATTCAGGTCTTGATGCTTTCAGACCGGATGCAATTGCGGTTGCCCGTCCGTGAATGGAATGCATTCCGTAAGAATCTACATAGTATGTAAACCTCGATGAACATCCTATACCCGAAATAAATACAAAATTTTCTTTTGGTATTCCCAGTTCAGGAAAGATCGTATGCACCTGTTTTAAAATGGAATAATCGCCGCATCCCGGACACCACTTTACGTCCTGATCAGGAACAAAGTCCTTGCTTGTAACTTTCCGGATGACTGGAATTTCGCTTATATCTGACATGATTTATTTATTTAATAATTCTAAAATTTTTTCTCTGATCTCCGTTGTAGTGAACGGCAGACCTTTTATTTTATTCAAACCGATCGCCGGAATTAAAAATTTATCTCTTATGATTTTGATAAGCTGTCCGTTATTGATCTCGGGAATAAGTATAGTATCATAATTTTTCAGCATACCTTCAAGATTTTTCGGGAAAGGATTTAAGTGTCTCAGCTGAATGTGAGCAACACTGTGACCGTCTTCCGCAAGTTCCGTAACAACAGTTTTTACAGCACCGTAAGTCGAACCCCAGCTTAGAACAAGCAGCTTTGCATTTTCTTTTCCGCTGTCAATTGTCTGCAGAGGAATGCTGTCGGCTATCTTGTCTATTTTAGCAGCACGCAGCTTTACCATAAGTTCGTGATTCTCGGAATCATAAGATATGTCACCCGTCTCATTTTCCTTTTCAAGTCCGCCGATCCTGTGTTCAAGACCTTTCACACCGGGCTTTACCCATGGACGAACAAAATTCTCGTCCCGTTTATAAGGAAGAAATACACCGCCGTTGTTATTTGTCTTATCAGTAAAAGTTATTTTAATTGGAATAAGATCCTCTTCATCCGGAAATCTCCACGGCTCGGAACCATTTGCAATGTAACCGTCGCTCAAAACGATCACAGGTGTCATATGCTCTGTAGCTATTCTGCAAGCTTCATATACAACTTCAAAACAATCTGAAGGAGAAGCTGCTGCAACTATAGGAAGCGGAGATTCTCCGTGTCTTCCGTACATTGCCTGTAAAAGATCAGACTGTTCTGTCTTAGTAGGCAAGCCGGTTGAGGGTCCGCCTCTTTGAATATTTACAATTACCAAAGGCAATTCAAGCATTAATCCGAGACCCATCGCTTCTGTTTTCAAAGACATTCCCGGTCCGGATGTGGTTGTAACAGCAAGACTTCCCCCGTATGATGCGCCGAGAGCTGAACAAATAGCCGCAATTTCGTCTTCCGCCTGAAATGTTCTTACACCGCATTCTTTGTATTTTGAAAGTTCGTGCAGAATATCAGATGCCGGTGTAATAGGATACGAACCTAAGAACAGCGGCAGGCCTGACTTTTCAGATGCAGCAATAAGAGCAATTGCAGTTGCGTGATTACCCGTAATGCTTCTGTAAGTACCCGGTTTTAAGTTGGATATATTTATTTTAAATCTCGTATTGAAAATTTCAGTGTTCTCACCGTAATTCCATCCAGCTTTTAAAGCGCGTATATTAGCATCGGCTATCTGAGGAGTCTTGCTAAATTTTTCATTTATAAAATTAATTGTATAGTTAGGAGACTGATCGAACATCCAGTACAGCACTCCGAGTACAAACATATTTTTGGAACGCTCCACTTCTTTATTTCCAAGACCCATACCTGCAAGAGCATCTTTTGTCAGCTTTGTAACATCGATCTTATATAATTCATATCCTTCAAGCGAATCATCTTCAAGAGGATTTGCGCCTTCGGGATATTCAGCAAGTCTTAAGTTCTTCGCATCAAATCCTGCAGTGTTTGTTATTATAATTCCGCCTTTTTTCAGATTCTTAAGATCATTCTCAAGAGCTGCAGCATTCATTGCTATCAATACATCATACTGATCTCCGGGTGTATAGATTTCTTTGCTTCCGAAGTGCACCTGAAAACCTGATACGCCTGCGAGTGTTCCGGCAGGAGCACGTATTTCTGCAGGGAATTCGGGAAATGTACTCAGATCTTTTCCAAGGAATGCTGCTGTATCTGTGAACTGCATTCCCGTCAGCTGCATACCGTCACCGGAATCTCCGGAGAATCTTACCACCACACTATCGGCTTCTATTATTTCTAATTTTGTATCCAAAGTATTTTTTATTTTTTAATATTATTGCAAAAATTTGTATTGTGTAAAATAATCAATTATTGGAATAATTTCAGTGTTAATATTCATGAGGTCGTCAATCGTGAGGCACATCCGTCCAAATCGTTTAAATAAAAAAAGGCAAGTCTATGGAATAAAAAATCCATAGTAAGTATTTTAGTTTTACCAAAAACAAAAAATACAACTAGCCATGGCAAATATAACATTATTAAGTCAAATAATTAACAAATTAAACAGGAAAGAATTTAAGAAAATTGCAGATAAATTAGGAACTGATAAATACAACAAAGGGATAGACAGCTGGACACATTTTGTATCAATGTTATTTATGCAACTTGCAAATTCAAATTCCCTAAGCGAAATTTCAAATGGACTTCGTCTGAGTGTAGGTAATTTAAATCATTTGGGAATAACGAAGAAAGTTCCCGTGAAGTCATCTTTGCCAATATCAACAAGCACAGAGACCGGTATTTATTCAATGAATATTTTAATTTTGTATAAAAAGAAATACAGTCGGAATGTGTTTTTGGTCGGAAGAAATTTAAGATTAAACTTAAATGAAAAATATACGCATTAGACTCAACGGTAATTAGTTTGTGTTTAAGTTTATATGAATGGGCAAAATACCGAAGCACCAAAGGAGCAGTAAAATTGCATACACTATTGGATTATGATGGATTTTTACCGGTTTATATAAATGTTACTGAAGGAAAAGTCTCTGACAATAAAGCTGCTTATAAAATATCTATATCCCCAGGAAGTGCTGCAGTAGTCGATCGGGGATATGTGGATTTTAAATAGTTGAATAACTGGAATAAGTCTAAAATAAATTTTGTGGTAATGTTAAAGGATATTATAAAATATATTCCATATGGAGAGAGACCATTACCGGAGAATAAACATCCTGAGATTCTAAAAGATGAGGAAATACTTTTATTTGTATAAGATACCCGGGAGAAATATCCTGAAAAACTAAGAAGAATAGATGTTTGCGACAGGGAAAATGATGTTACATTTGAGTTAATCACAAATAATTTTTCTTGGACAGCATATACTATTTCAGAAATATACAGACGCTGATTGGACATAGAAATTTTCTTTAAAGAGTTAAAAAGCAGTTTAAAAATCAAATCTTTTGCAGGAACAACAGAAAATGCAGTAATGATAAAGATTTGTACAGCACTTGGAAATTGTGGCAATAGCATCAATGCGAGATACAAGTATTGAACCGGAGCATAAAACAATATTACCCGATCTAAAGATGATGAAGCAATATCTGAAATCCCGTCACGGGAAAAAGATATTAACAATCGAAGAAACAACAACGAGTCACTGGTAATATGTAGAATTAAAGGATCATGAAGTTAAAATAGTTATATGTGATGCATATCGAAACAGTTTGTTAAAGGAAGGTCCAAAGACAATGAAGCATGATGCCATTAAACTTTGCTTTTTACTGCGAAGCGGAATGTTAAAGGAAGTTTATCACAGTATGGACAAAACATATAAAATAAGAAAATTAGTGAGCACCTATGAAGATTTTATAAATTCTTACAGAATGGTTACAGTTGTGAACATTCACAAAATAAAATAAACAGATATATAGCAAAGGTACGTTAAGCAGTAATCAAAAACGGAACAGACTACAGGCCATATCAAAAGTACAACTAAAAAACAGAGCTAAAAACTAACAGATATTAAAAGTTAATTTTAGTAAAAAAGTGATCTGAAATTAAGAGAAGATAGGTTCAATGTACACGATGCTCATTTATGAGAGCCAAATTGTCGGTTAACCACTTCTCATTTAAAATTAAATATTTACTATTACCATAAAGGTACAAATAGACTTATAATTATAAGATAATTAAGAAAAGAAGTAAAGAAAGATCACAAAGATATTACTCTTTTATAAAAGGGAAAGTCTTCTTAAAATTGAAAGTGTAGTGAGCCCCATTAGTCAAAAATAAAGCAAAAAAAAATATTTTTTGCTGTGGGTGGATTATGTTCTTGACTTATTTGTTAACAGACGTATACAAAGCAGCCCCCGGGAATTTAGTGCATTGAATTGAATCATTTGAGAAAATTAATTATTATGATTTCCGGGAATATAGTTTTATTGGTTTGTCCTCTATTGTAAAGTTCAAAAACGTTTGCAGTCATGCAAATTAAAGTATTCTTTCGCAAATAAGAAATCATGAATAAAATCGTTTCAATAATAATAATTTCTGCATTCTGTTTTATTGGATGTAATCATACAAATCAAACAAAATAAACAAATGAAAACTTATTCTAATACCAGCTATCAAAGTCGGTTAGGGAAATTTGAATTAGAAAGCGGCTATCCTTCAAAAGAGAGCATAGAAAAACTCTATGACGAAATTGATTTTCAGCGTGCTTGTCAAATATTTTTATGGGCTTTGCCTATGACAGGATTTCAAGCGCTGCACATGGCTCAGAGAGATGAGCTTGGAGTAAAAGATGGAGATGTCGCTATGTTTTTCGATTTAAAAGATAAAGAAGGTATGCTAACACCCAATATTACTACTTTATACGCATTTAGTTTTTGGAACTTAAAAACTCAAGGTCCATTAGTAGTTGAAGTACCTGCCGGAGCTACAGCCGGTGGCGTTTTAGACTTATGGCAACAACCCGTTACTGACACCGGTCAAACAGGTCCGGATAAAGGTGAAGGTGGAAAATATCTGTTTCTTTCTCCCGGATCAAAAGAGATTGCTGCTCCGGGATATAAAGTATTTGTTTCTCCAACAGAACAACTGTGGTTCGCTACAAGAGGCCTTGATCCTGATATCAAAGTAGCAGAAGCAACGGTTCGAAAACATAAATTGTATAGTTGGGATAATAAAGAAAAAAATAATGTCACTAATTATTTTCCTGTTAATGGAAAAAAATGGACTTCTGCACAGCCAACTGATGTTGCGTATTTTAAACTGGTGGCTGATGCGCTTGCCCCCGAGCCGGTACAGACAAGGGACAGAATAATGTATGCCATGATGCAATCATTGGGTATGGAGTTAGGAAAGCCATTTAATCCCGGTGAGCGCATGACAAAAATAATGAACGAAGCAGCTGGCGTTGGAGAACTAATGGCTCGTGCAAATGCCTATGAAAAACGATTTAAAGATGCAACTGTTTATCCGGGCAAACATTGGGAATATGCAAACAAAGTGGAATTGAATCAGGAAGATAGTAATTACACTCAGCTGGATGAAAGAGCATCATGGTTTTATGAAGCGATTGGAAACAGCACAGGGATGCAGGGAAAAATATTGGGCTTTGGCCAGGTGTACTTAGAATCATCAAAAGATAAAGCAGGCAACTGGCTGGTCGGCTCAAAAAGTTATAAACTTCATGTACCGGCTAATGCACCTGCAAAAATGTTCTGGTCAATTACGCTTTATGATAATGTTACAAGGGGTCCTGTAATAACCGATCAGGGCTCAGCAGATATTTCTACCAGAAAAGATATTGAAAAAAATACTGACGGTTCAGTAGATATTTATTTTGGTCCAACAAAACCGGCTGGTTCAAATGATAATTACATCAAAACTATTCCTGATAGAGGATGGTTTCCTTACTTCCGTTTTTATAGTCCGACTGAAGCTTATTTTGATAAGAGTTGGCAATTGGAAGACATGGAAGAAATTAAATAATCAATGTCTTTAATAACTCAATAAATTGTCAGTGAATATATTTTTTCCGTCTCCGCTGTGTCTCCCGCAATTGTTTTCATATAGAATAACGAAGTCATTCTATAGCGGGGACACAGCGGAATAACCCGAAAATAAATTATTGTTCACTAATAACAGATAATTGTTCCCTCATCCAAAAGGGATAATTTGCGTTCGATGAAATCTCTTCATTTAGTTTTTTATACATGCTGCCTTCGAAGTTTTGCTTCAGCCTGAACATACGATTTACTTTTTCAAAATAATCCTTCAGCTGACGGCTATTCTTCTCGCTCAACGACCTGCTGTCTTTTAGAAAATGATTGAGCGAATCTCTTTCATACAAAAATGATTGGTAATCTGCAGTCATATAATAGCACCGGGCTTTGAGCATTCGCAAATGTACTTTCATCATAAAGGTCTCGGCCGTCACAATTGAAATCAGTTCAAGAGCTTCATTGTATTTCCTGTCCCGGATTTTATATAATATTTCACCGCACTTAATTATATTTTCTTTTTTAACGTCAGATGATTTTGAGATATAATCTTTAATAAGTTTTTCTATGACATCAAAGTCATCGAGCTGACCTGCACTCCAGAAATACGGAAGGAGCTCGAGAACATAAACTCTTCCGTCATCATGTGCAATCATCTTCTTCTTCATCATCAGTTTTAATCCGTCAATTCTCTCTTTGGAAACATTTATCTTCGGTGAGCTGAGCATGTTTGCAGAATTAACGATGACGTGAAGAAATGCTTTCAGATTTAGTTCCGGCAGTATGTCAATGTTTTTATAAACCTCATTACGGAATTTCATGAAATCATTTTCCGAGGCGTCTTTCATCATGACCTTAGTTCTGAGCCAGTAGAGATTAATAATCTTTCCGGCTGACTGTGAATACTTTGACATTGCTTTCAGAATTTCTTCTGTTGAACCTTTTTTAAGAATCCCAATCAATGAAAGCAGAGCGTTATTCTCAGGAGTGAAATTCATATCTAATGATTGGGCTATTATATTATTGTAATACATTGATGCATAGATCAGAAAGCTTCCGGTCATCAGCGATGTATATCCATTCAGATCTTCTTCTCTTGCAAGCTTCGGATTATAAACACGCAGATAGGAATGCTTCATCCATTTTATTTTAAACAAATATGTAAAATAATCATCAAGTTCGGTTTTCAGGTTCCGGAGATTCTCTATTTTATACTTCCTCTCAATCTCATTTACTTTCGTGATGAAGAATTTTGGAATGTTCCTTTTACCCAATGCTCTTACAAGTATTTCATCTTCCTCGAGTTTGTTCCGCTCAAGCTCATCAATAGTTATATACTTTGCTGCAAGCTTTTTCAGCTCAAAGATGAGATTCTTCATTGTACCGTAATTGTAGACCTTGCCCGGAAAAAGTTCTTTCCATAACATTTCCTTTTCAAGTTCAGGGCAGTCATAACCGGGTGAATATTTCTCAATGAGAGCAAACAATCGAATGACATTCGAATTTTTATTGAAGAAGGGTGAATTCAAAAAGTCTGCAAAACGCAGATTGTCCTCAGGCGTAAAGCTTTTTATTGCTTCCAGTGCTGTACTTTTTTGCATGATAGTAGATGTGAAATTTAATGTATGCGTACATAAACAAAATAAGGCTTTTGGAAAATTTGTTAAAGGGAGATGAAGGAAGAAGATTGGAAAAGAAATTGCCTTCGTTGAAATTTAAAATCAGTATGGTTATTTTAATCCCGTTTCAACGAGTATTTGACGAGCTTTTTTTACCGCCGTTGTTGGTCTTCAAAAAGTTTGGTGAACAAATTTTAAGTATAAAGTACTACTGATACAAACTTTTTGGTGACCAACAACCAATCCCATATATATGAAGTGTCTCTTTTAACTCCCATATATTATGTCAATAAAATCTGTTTAAGATAATTCTATTCTTTTATTTATTAAGTATAATTTAGGAATGAACAAACCGGCTTCTTTCATTCACGGATCTGTTGTTGGTCGCCGAAAAGTTTGCAATAAGTTTAGACTCACCTGAACATGTTATCAATGCAAACTTTCCGGAAGACCAACAACGGCGGGAAAAAAATACTAAAGAATATATCTCGAGGTGGAATGAAAAAATAACTAAAAAATATTTGTGGGAAATTATTGGTTTAGTATTTATTTACAAAAATAATATTTTTATACAGTTCATTAAGAATGCACACAATTGAAAAGGAAGAACATACACACTGAAAGAAGGTTCAAAACCCCAAACACAGAAGAGACACACCTTAGTTTGTTGATTATATGGATTGCACAAATCATCTAAATCAATAATAGATAAGAACTAAATGGAAGTTCTTAAAAGCAATTGGTTTAACACACAATAACATGAAAAAAATAATAATCACCTTAACTATTTTCCTATCCGCATCTCTTTGCTATTCACAAACTAATGTATTAAAACTTCACGAAGGAAAAACCTACAATCAAAAAATATTCAAAGGAGAAACGAAACGATACAAAATTAATTTGCATAAAGATGATTTTTGCTACATAACTGTAATGCAGATTAATATTGACGTTATGATAGATATTTTTAATCCGTCGCTCAAGAAAATTTATACCTATGATACACCGAACGGAAATCATGGTCCCGAGGAAGTTAACTTCAAAGCAGATACAAGCGGTACATACTATTTTGATATTTATCCGCTTAATGACTTCACCGGAATGACCGATTCTATGAAAAATTCATATGTCGAAAAAAATCAAGGCGATTATGAGATTGGCTCTATTTCCATTTTAGCTAAAAAAGAAAATTCTATGGTGGGAATTGTTGATGACCTCAATTTAGGATTTGAAAAAACTTCTGGCAAAAATCTTCCGGAAAATTGGAATCTTAGATTTGAAGGTACAAATATTACCTTAGATTCAATTGTAAAAAACAGCGGACGTGCTTCTCTCTTACTTTCAAAGGAATTTTTAAACTCATCTGCACTTGCTTATGACAGCATTCCAATAGTATTTAAAGGATCAGTAATTGAATTACGCGGTTTTCTTAAAACGCAAAATGTAAGTGAAGGTTATTGTGGCATGGAAATGTTATTTTTTGACAGCAATGGATTTGTCGAATATCCTCTTTATAACAAGAAAATAACCCTGCAAGGAACCAATGATTGGAAACAATATTCACTTACCTTTCCGTTACCCGAAGATGTTAAAGCAATTTACATAATTACTTTTCTTGATGGCACGGGTAAAATGTGGGTTGATGATTTGCAGATATCAATTAATGGAAAAGATATCGTTGCTGCAAAATATATCGAACCCAAAAAGTATAAAGCCGACCTGGATAATGAATTTGATAAAGGTTCTAACATAACATCTATAAATTTGACTGAAAGTACGCTAAATAATTTAGATGTTCTTGGTAAAGTATGGGGATTTTTGAAATATTATCATCCGGCTGTTGCCAATGGAGAACATAATTGGGATTATGAATTATTCCGCATTACTCCAAAAATAGTTGCTGCAAATAATCAGGAGGAAAGAAATAAAGTTCTTTTTGATTGGATCAAAGGATTAGGAAAAATTAATACAACTAAAATAAACAGTGTTGTGACAACTGAAGCAAGACAACTTCCAGATTTAAGCTGGATTGATGCTTCCATATTAGGAGAAGAATTAACTTTACAATTGAATGAAATAAAAGATGCCGAAAGAGAAAATGAAAGTTATTATATAGGATTGTTTCCTGCTCGAAATCCAAAGTTTAAAAATGAGCGAAGGTATAAAAAAATGAATTTTTCTGATGCCGGGTTGAGATTATTGTCGTTATTCCGGTATTGGAACATTATACAATATTATTGTCCGAATAAATATTTAATCGGTGAAAACTGGAATGATGTTTTAAAAGAATTTATACCAAAGTTTTTAAATGTATCCAGTGAGCTTCAATATAATCTTGCTGTGCTTACATTAATTTGCAGAATACATGATTCACATGCTTATATCGCTAAATACAGTAATGACAGCTTGATGTGGAATTACTTCGGCAATAACCGTGCGCCATTTAGAATTAAGTTTATTGAAGATAAAGCTGTTGTTACCGATTATTATAGCGAGACATTAGGTTTAGAAACCGGAATAAAGATCGGGGATGTTATTGAGACCATCAATGATAAGCCGGTTGATGAAATTGTAAAAGAAAGTTTACCTCTGACTTCAGCATCTAACTATCCCACCATGTTAGCTGTTATTTCACAATATTTACTAAGAACGAGGGAGTCATCATTGAATGTTAGTTACAGGCATGGTGATTTAATTAATACAACGCAGGTAAAATGTTTTTCCGGTGATGAAATGCATTTAAGTGAGTATTATAATAAAAAAGTGGATACATGTTTTAAGCTTATCACTCCGGAAATTGCATACATATATCCCGGAAGCATTAGAAATTCATATCTTCCTGAAATAATGGAAGCAGTACAAAATACAAAAGGTTTGATCATAGATCAGAGATGTTATCCCATGGAAAGAATTGATTATACCTTATCTGAATATTTGATGCCGCAACCAATTGGTGTATGCAAAGCGTCTTTTTGTTCGATAACCACTCCGGGATTATTTACAATTGGAGGAACAGCGAATTATGGAATTAAGAATAATAAGTATTATAACGGTAAAGTGGTAATTCTTATAAATGAACAGACACAAAGCCAGGCTGAATCAAATGCGATGGCGTTTCGAAAAGCTCCCGGAGCCGTTGTTATAGGAAGCACTACTGCAGGTGCCGATGGTGACATATCCGAAATTTTTCTTCCGGGCGGAATGAAAACTTATATTACGGGAATAGGAATTTATCTGGCTGACGGCAGGGAAATGCAAAGGGTTGGAATCATTCCGGATATAGAAATTAAGCCGACCATTAAAGGAATTTCAGAAGGAAGAGATGAATTACTCGAGAAGGCAATAGAAATAATAAATGAAGAGCAGTGAAAGGGATTGCATCTGTACATCATCACTTTACAAAAAAGGGGCAGGCACCAAACAGTTTTTTCAAAATTGTGTTCTAATTCCCGGGCAATCCAGAGATCAAATAAATCCCTGCCTTTTTTTCTTTGATAAAAAGCACGAAGTTTTGTTGCAAGTAATTCCTCAGAAGAGAATGTTATTATGTCAGCAGATCCTGTAAACCAATCTGATTTACATTCAAATTTTA
>CAZLOL010000110.1:0-1634 GCA_964561045.1 uncultured Ignavibacteriaceae bacterium
TTAACTTAATAGCATTGCCCGAAAGTGTCGAATGTTTATAGATTTGCATTTTTATTACAATATTGTTTCATCCATCACCGACCCCGGAAATGTAGTATGTTACAATAAGACTGCAGCAACAGCAGTTATAACCAATATCCCTGCCACATCTATCCAGAACCCTGCCTTCAGCATATCAGTTGTCTTAAATCTCTTGCTGCCGAAAACAATAGTATTCGGAGCAGTGGCGATGGGAAGCATGAACCCGAGAGACGCTGCAAGTGTTGCGGGTATCATCAGCATCAATGGATTTATACCGGTTTCTTTCTGCAGAGATATCAATATCGGCAGCATGAGCTGTATGCATGCAACGTTTGATGCAAACTCGCTTATGACTGTCACAAGCGCGCACATCAGCAGTACAAACAAAACAATATTTATATCAGAAGCGAATCCGAGATTTGAAGCAAGCCACGCGCTCAATCCGGATACTTCCATCCCTTTTGCCAGTGCGAATCCTCCTCCGAAAAGCAGTATGATATCATAAGGAAGCTTCGAAATGTCTTTCCATACCAAAAGCGTCTCGCCTTTGTTCTTCTTTGATGGTATGAAGAAAAGAAGTGTTGCCATAAAAACCGCTACAACGCCGTCCGTTATAAATTCAGGACTGCTGAAAAAATTGTTCCATCCCTTCCAGCTCATGCTGCCGATCTCAATGTCGGCTCTGGTGAACCACAGCACTGCTGTTATTATGAATATAATTCCTATGTATTTCTCTTCATAGCTTATCTTTCCGAGATTTCTGTATGAATTCTTGAAGAAATCTTTTTCAAATGCCAGTGATTCATTCTTTCTGATGAACATGAATTTCAGCAATGCAAAAGTTATGAATAATAAAATCAATACTATGGGTATTGCGAAAATGAACCAGCTGAAGAAACTGACCTCGCTGCTCTGAGGATATGTTTCCTTATACATTCTGTAAAATATCATATTCGTGGGTGTGCCGACAAGCGTAGCCATTCCGCCTATGCTTGCTGAATATGCAAGCCCGAGCAGCAATGCAGTAGGTATTCCCTTTGATGAATCACCGCTGTGATTATTTTCTACTTTCAGTATAATTGCCATTACGCTTGCATAAAGCATCATTACCGTTGCGGTATTTGATATCCACATTGATAATAAAAATGTAGTGATCATTACACCGAGGAGTATATGTGAGGGTTTGCTTCCTACACTCATTAATATTCTTAAAGAGATCCTTTCGTGAAGCATCCATTTCTCTATTCCGTATGCAATGATGAATCCGCCGATAAATAAAAATATTATCGGATCCATATACTGCATTGATGTCTGCTTCGAATCGAGTATACCGAGTAAGGGGAAAAGTACCGCAGGCAGCAGCGCTGTAACAGCCACCGGAATGGCTTCAGTCAGCCATAATGCTGCCATCAGCATAGCCACTGCAGCCATCTTTGACGCGGATGCACCTGCTGACGTGAATTCAATGAGAATGAAATACACCGCTACTGCAGGTATAATACTTGATATGACCTTTGTCTGTGTTCTCAATTATTGGCGGGAAAAGTGGCGAGAATATTTTTGAAATTAAAGTTACTTCGTGTGTAAATAATAAGAGATCCCATCTTATGAAA
>CAZLOL010000110.1:1734-12336 GCA_964561045.1 uncultured Ignavibacteriaceae bacterium
GCAGAATTATTATATGCAATTAATAAATCTGTAAGGTCGGCAAGATTATCCCCGGTAATATCAGTAATTATATATCCTGCAGAAAATCCGGTTGCATCATTATAAATCTGCAATACATCAGTCAGATCAATTGCCTCATCCCTGTTTACGTCTCCGCTGTATAAACCGTATCTTACCGGTATCGAATCTATCCGTATCATATTGTTTCCGTAAGCTGATGATATTGAACCGGTAAATAAATAAGAGTTCTGAGATGTAAGAGGGTTGAATTTTATATTTGATGAACTCCACACTGAAATAGAATTTCTATGAACTGCCTCAAGATAATACTCCTTTAGCACTTCGGCATTATCAAATCTGAGATAGGAAAAATTATTTGGAGGCAGATAGTTTTTTCTGCTTTCTACTATATTGTATGGTGCAGAGCTATGCCTTAAGTTAAAAGTTACAGTGTCTCTTATAGTATTATTAGTTGTGGAGTTATAAAATCCCTGAATGAATGCCCTTGTTTCAAGAATGTTTGGTTTTGAAGTTTTATTGTTGAACCTTATTCCCCAGCCGTATATTCTTCCTGTATCTGTTCCGGTATTGTCAAAGATTGTAAGCTTCCATTTTCCCTGAGTATTCCCCGTCAAAGTATTATTTAATGACCATATGCTTTTTAATGAAGGGGAAAAAGAAGGATATCTGTTTGAAAATGCTGTGTCAGCAATGTCGCTGAAAATTGTAACAATGTTATTATCCGTTCCGGTTGTTATTGCTTCATCGAATAGAAAGGTATAATCTCCGTTCGGAGCATTTAAGACAATTTTCAGATTAGCAGTATTCTGATGATTTATTGCAACAAATATTTCGGCATTTGTTATTGGCTCATTATCAAAGACTTCAATTTCATCCTCGGTCAGACCTGCATCTCCGGTGACAGGAATTCTAAGATCAGGCGCATTCATATAAAATGAATTTGTAAAAAATTTTGAATCTTTTCTTATTAAAGGAGATACAGGCTGATTTGCAGTTGCAGCAGGATGAGAAAATCCAGCATTATTTCTGAAGTTAAGTGAAGTTCCCTGTCCGGTATTTGATCTGCCGGATCCGTCAAGATTATATGACACGTCATCAAATATGCTTTCATTGGACTTATCAACTGATCTGAATAGGTTCTGAACTATCTCTGAATGTGATTTTACTTTTTCCGTAATTCTTACTTCATCTATGTAGCCGTCAAAATCTGCCATTGCAATTGTTCCCCCTATGTACAATGAATCAGAAGAACTTGAAATTAAACCTATGTTATTTATTCCTTCTGAAGATATTTTTCCGTTTAAATAGAATACATATTTTCCTGATAAACTTTCATAAGTAAAAGCAATATGAGACCATTTGTTAATTCCTATTGTATCGGCAGTTGTAAAATTATAATTCTGCTTTAGTCCGGCTATTATCTTTTTATTTTGTATTGCCAGCCTGAAATTCGTTACTCCTCCGTCATCAGTTCCTTTTTGAATAATGATGCTGTTAGAATTGCTTCTCGGGTAGATCCATGCTTCCATTGTAATTTCAGGAACAGGCTGAATTGCACTGTTACCGGGAGCAGATAGATAATCGTTGGTTCCGTCAAACTCTGCGCTTTCATTATATGAGACTGTCCTGTATAAATTGCTGCTTAAGTCAGCTGCTGTGACTTGTCTGATATAACCGCTATTGCCGGCGCCCGAAAAATCATCAGCCGAAAAAACTGTTCCGGTTGATTCCTGTTTCTGAAAAGTTAAAGATAATACAAGTCCGTAATAAATTCCTGTATTTAATCCGAGTGATGATCTGTAGTATTTTGATATTTCTGCTCCTGTCAATGACCTGTTCCAGATTCTTATGTCATCAAGTCTGCCAGAGAAAGAACCTCCGAGTCCGCCTCCTGTTCCGATTGTAATGGAATCGTTGTTAACTGAAGGAGGCGCGGCTACAACTGAGCTTGTATCAAGAACTCCGTTGATAAATAATGAAAATGTATTTGTCCCGGCATTATATCTTCCCGATGCATGTGTCCATGTATTATTTGGTATAACCGATCTCCCTGTTATTCCCCAGAGATTTCCTGTATTGAAAAATATTTTTCCGTTTATCAGGATCATAGCATATCCTGTATTGATGGTCGCATTAGTTCTCTTTTGCAGTATTACCTGTGTAAAAGGCGAAACTGAATTCACCGGATTCATCCAGCATTCAACAGTAAAGCTGCCTGTTAAGTCAAGTGTTGCATTATCCGCAATGGCTATGTGAGAAGAATCAGTTCCTGTAAAAGTTCCTGCCTGATTCCAGAACAACTGCGCCTTAAGGTCACTTATACTGTAAAGCATTAAGGCAGCAAAAATAGCAGCTGTGAAATATCTGTTTCCTCTTTTCATGATTTAAAAGCGTTTTAATTTATGAAATTTATTTTTATAATTGTCTTTCTGAATTAACAGGTTTGTAAGTCCTCATTATATAAAACATATTATGAGGACTCTTACCTGTCCTGTGAGATAGGAATATCTGTGCAGTATTGGATAAATTAATTTTCTTCTCACAGGAATTAATTTCAGACAAACATAAATATTATTAACGGATAATCCAAAAGACAAATAATTTTAAATGTAGGATAATATTAGTGCTTTCTTAGAACCCGGATTTTCAGGAAAATTCTTCCCGCTTAAGATTAATATCAATATCATTGAATCCTTAAACTAAATTTTTAATCCATGCAGAACAGTAAGTTATTAAAGCTTCTTATGACATTTTCAAAGTCAGAGGCAAAAGAATTCGGGTTATTCCTCAGATCACCGTTATATAACGGAGAAAAGGTTCTGATAAATTTTTACACCTATCTGAGGGGTTATTATCCTGAATTCAAAAGTGCTCATCTGTCAAAAGAAAAAATTTATTCAGGATTGTTTCCCGGTAAGAATTATAATGACCCTTTGATGAGAAATACAATTTCTGATTTGATGAAACTTGCTGAAAGGTTTTTAAAAATAAAACATTTTGAGAATGATAGATTTTACAGTCAGTATTTGCTTTTGAAGGAACTGACAAACAGAAAGCAAAGTCCGCTTTTCAAAGTGAATTTTAAAAAGGCGAACTCGATACTCCACTCGGAATCTGCCAGGGATGAAATTTACTATCAGAATAAATTTCTGCTGGAAGACGAATGGAGAAGAAACCATGTGGTGAATACAAGCAGGATGCTCTTTGAAACAGATAATCTCAGGGAACAGTCAGAAAGCCTTCATGTATATTTTATATCGGAATTTATAAAATTGTATGCAATAATGCTTAATCAGTCCAGATCCACATACGATTATAATTTTGATTTTACCTTATTTGAAGCGCTTACTGAATATCTTGAAAATAATTTTTCCCTTTACAGGGATGTTCCTTATATCAGTATTTTCTATAACTGTGTGAAGTTGTATAAGACCGGTGAATTGAAATATTTTGAGGAGCTGAAATTGCTTCATAAGAAAAATCACGGTATTTTAACTTCCACAGACAGAAAAAATATTTTTATTGTTCTTCTGAGCTATTGTGAAGAACAAATCAAAACAGGAAACACAGCATTTACTGATGAAAAATTCAGGATCAACAATTATCTTCTAAAAACAAAGGACTATCTAGAAGGTAATAATTTTATGCCTCACTATTTGTATGAATCTATTGCTAGCAATGCATCAGATTGCGGAAAATATGAATGGTCGGAAAAATTTATTGATAACTACAGAAAGTTACTTCATCCGGAATTTAAGAATAATTCCTATAACATCTGCATGTCAGAATTATTATTTAACCTGAACAAATACAACAAAGCACTTGAAACTTTATCGCTGGTAGTTCCGGCTGACGTTAAGCTGAGAATAAAAATAAATGTTCTCCTGCTTAAAATTTTTTATTGTACAAATGAAACCGTATCTTTCAATTCGCTTTTAGAGAGTTCAAGAAAATATATTATAAGAAATAATAAAGTTCAGGAAACCAGCAGAGTCATGTTTACAAACTTCTTAAATTTTATGAATAAATTGTATAAAATTAAAAATGATGATAAATTATTCCCTGAACTAAAAACACTTAGAAACAAAATCCTAAACTGCAATGACTTGTTTTCAAAGAATTGGATGATTGAAAACGCGGATAAGATTTTAACTTCCTAATGACAAGATAACTCCAATACCGACTGCTTCACTTACTTAAATCCTGTTATTTAATTTCTCAAATACTTATATAATCCATGTTCATAATATTTTAACCCATCGCCTTTTAATCATCAACAAGGCATAAATGATCAATATAAATAGAAAACTAACCTAACTAACCAACTAAACTTTCTTATCATACTTCACTTACTCAACAAACTCTTCAAACTCTATAAACTCTATAAACTCTATAAACTCTATAAACTCAAATAACTCAACTAACATTTCAAACTCAACTATCTAATCTACCTGTCACCCGTTATAAGCTTTACAGCATTCTTTTTCAGATCATCAAACGCTCCGTTATTCTGATTACAGCTGATGACTAGTGTAATGTCAAATTCAGGGAAATATCTGAATTCAAAATTAACCCCGCCGGTCATGCCTCCGTGCCCGTAAGATATTCCATTCCTTCCGTATTTGTAAAGTTCAAATCCGTATCCGTATCCGGTCGCATCTTTAAGACCTGTTGTTTTGTCCTTTATCATTTCATTCATAGTGCCTGAGGATATAAGTTTATTCTCCCTTAGAGCGTTTGAAAATTTCAGCATGTCTCCTGTAGTTGTGTAACATCCGCCTGCGGAAGATCCTTTTGTACCGTGCCTCGTCTCCTTCCAGACGTCATCCTTTCTTTCCAATGCAATTGCCATCTGAATGCCTTCTTCACCGTAGGAATAATATTCAGTTGATTCCATGCCGGCGGGAATAAGTATGTTCTGCTTTACATAATCATAAAAAGACATACCTGATAATTTCTCTACCAAAAGCCCGAGCAGAATAAAATTTGAGTTCGAATATGCAAACTCACTTTCCGGATCGTATGAAAAACCTGCTTCGTATATTAATGGAAGGTAATCCTCAGCTTTCGTATACTCATTAATCAGATCTGTATTTTTCACTGTCCAGTATTCGGCAATTCCTGATGAATGATTTAGAAGCTGATGAATTGTAACCCTGCTGAGCTTTTCTTTATCGGCAAAATCCGGGAAATATGTTTCTATTTTATCAGAATATTTTATGTTACCTTTTTCAACAAGTTGTGCAACAGCAATGGCGGTAAACATCTTTCCTCCTGATGCCATATTAAATACAGTATTACTGTCAAATAAAGTCCCGGTTTCAGGGTTTGAATATCCTGCGTACTTTTCAAGAATAATTTTATTTCCTGTAGCTATGTTTATGCTTCCATAAAATGAATTTTCTTTCTGAAGCCTGTCCACATAATCTCTAAGCCAGTCAAGTGTTTGTGATTGCTCAATAGATCCGTTTGGCAGATAAACTGGCTCGGTAACTTCGGCTATAAAAGCGAGATTGAATATTCTGCCGGATCCGTCCGGATCCAGTATCATTTGAAGATCCTTATAATTCTTTGAACCTTTGCTTTTTATATACAGATGCATTACTCTTCTGGAATTCCCGTCACCCATTGTTAATTCAGTGATCTCCGAACTGTGGTAATCTGCCTGTCCAACGTTTTTCTTTACAGCATCCAGCAGAAGCAGAAGCTTCTCTTCTCCCGGATTGATCAGAGCTGCATCAGAAAATATTTTAATCATCAATTCTTTCTGTTCATCCTTTGAAGAACTGTTCACTGCATCCATAAATATTTTACCGATGTCATCAGAATTTGTTTTTTCCGGCAACATTGTCTGATTTTCATTCTGTGATCTGCAGTTGAGAGTATTAAGAAGAATAATTAATAAAACTAAAAAAATATCTAACTTTCGCAGAGATCTTGATGCTTTGTAAGTCATGTGCTTTTTTATTTAATGTAATTCATTTTGATTGTTCGGGAATATCCGGCTGCTGTTAATTTTAAAAAATATATACCGGAAGATAATTCCATGCCGACCTGATTTCGCGCGTTCCAGCTGATAGAGTACTTTCCGGCGTTCTGAATTCCCTCAAACAAACTGATCACTTTCTGACCTGCAGAATTATATATTGAGACAACAACATTTTCTGCATTCCTCAGTTCGTATTCTATTTTTGTTTCAGGATTGAAAGGGTTCGGATAATTCTGATTTAATTTAAATGAAACTGCCGTCTCATTTTCTTCATTAAGTATTGATGTTACGGCATCAATTGCCTTTGTTTTCCACACTCCCCTGCCTATTGTTGCTGCTCTTATTGTCCGGTCAACCGGATGGTAATGAATGTCATAAGTTCTTACCACCGGAAGTCCATCATTGAATTCAATCCAGTTAATTCCTCCGTTTGTTGTGGCATATACTCCAAGATCAGTTGCTATATAAAGATGTTCGCTGTTCACCGGACTTACCGTTATTGCATAAACAAAAATGTCCGGAAGATCTCCCGAAATATTTTCCCAGTTCTCGCCGTAATCCATTGATCTTTTAATATGATCCTGATTTAGCTGAGAGCTGTTTCTTGTTGCATAAACTACTCCGCTTCTTGAAGGATCTGATTCAAGATCAGTGACTCTCCAGGTTGGTATGGTAGAGTTGGTTACCTGCTTCCATTCTGAGCCATAATTTGTTGATTTCCATACGGACCATGAAGAGAAATCATAAGCATGCGCATAGATGACAGCAGGATTTACTTTGTCTATTGATAGTGTATTCACATTTGGAATATCGGCAACGGAATACCAGGGTACTCCGCCGTTTGTAGTCTTGTAAATTTTTGCTGTACTTGATGTATACAGTATCTTTGTCGAATCAGGATGCATGACAAGCGGCGCAATAAGAGCTCCTGATTCTGTAATTCCGCTTTGAATGTTAAATGTCGACTGCCAGGATGCGCCGCCGTTTGTAGATTTCTTATGTGTACCCAGAAAATAATCTCCGTAAAAAATATTATTGTTGCCTGGATCAATGATCACATTTGTACCGTCATTGTCCGACCATCTTTTCCAGAAAGTATTTCCGCCGGAGTTGTTCAGCTTCTGCAGGCCGTGATCCTGAAATCCGCCGATCACTAGATTTGTATCGGCAGATGAGCTTGCGATCCTGTGTATCTGTGCAGTCACAAGATTGTTGTTGCATTTATTCCACCAGATGCCCCGGTCAGTAGATTTCTGAACTCCGCCGTCGTTGAATAAGTATATAATGTCATTATTGACAGGATGATAAGCAATGTCCCACTGATCAACGTAAGTTCTGCCTGTGAAATTCAAACCGCTTCCGCCAAATACATCCTGCTGTATCCAGTTTGTCCCCCCGTTTGTAGATCTCCAGAATTGCACTCCTCCGTAAAAGATCAGATCAGGATCAAACGGAGATATGCTCACCATATTGACATACCAGCCCTGACATTGAGTCGGAGCGCTTGGCTGGCAAAGTACATTCGGAGCGTTTGTGATCTGAATCCAGTTCAGTCCCGCATTTGTTGTCTTATATAATCCTATAGATCCGAATGAATTTGCATCTGAAATTGAGACGAACAGGATCTGCGGATTTGTTCTCGAAGCAGATATGCTTGTTAAACCTACTGAACTTCCCTGCGGCAGACCGCCTGTAAGCAGAATCCAGTTTGTTCCACCATCAGTAGATTTGTAAACTCCGTTATTTCTTAATACAGTGTATATATTATTTGTGTTGCTATTGTCTGTTAATATTGATGCCGCTCTTCCGCTTAACAGCTGCTGCCAGTTATCTCCCGAATCGGTTGACAGCCATATGCCGTTGCTTGCAGCCATATAAACAGAATCAGTGCTTCCCGGCTTCCACATTATTTTCGATACGGATACATTCTGAGACAACTGGTAATTAAAATTTGTATGGTTCCATGTAACTCCCCTGTCAGTTGATTTAAGCACACCGACTCCCGGACCAAGAGTAATGGAAAGAAACCTGTCATTGCCTGTACCACAAAGAATTATATTTCTGTTATTAGGATTGATTTCCAGATCTGAAACTGTCATAGAAGGAAGCTCATTTGTCATGGCTTCCCAGTTAATTCCTCCATTTAGTGTTCTCCAAATCCCGCCTGTGGAAGATCCTGCCCAGATTACTTCTGGATCTGAAGGGTCAAATGCATGTGATGTCATTCTTCCTGCAAATGAATCAATTGAATTCGGTCCCATGCTTACCCAATTTGATGCCGGCTGATAATCAGATTTATTCAGATCAGCCAGTTTTTTTGAAATGTATGTTTCCCATCTTTTTGCTTCGGTCAAAACTGCTAATTCTGATGTATGCATTTCATAAAATTGCTTTTCCATCAGAAACTGTTTGTAGCCTGAACCTTTTGTGCTGACGCCTTTTGAGATGAAGTTATCATTGAAATAATTATCCCAGTAATTAATTCTGTACTCAATTGAATTCAGCTGTAATGTTGAATCATTCACGTTTTGCGAAATTGAATACCGGGGAAATATTATGAAAGCTAAAATAATAAGGCTAATTTTCATTTTATTAATGTATAATATCTGTAATCAATAATAACTTTATTTCTGCAAGATCATCGCCTTGGTTATTGAAATATCATCAACTGATAATCTGTAAAAATACACACCGCTTGGATAAGAAGATGCATCCCAGTTGGCAGTATAAGTTCCGGGTCCTAGGTTTTCTGAAATTAAAGTTTCAATTTCTTGACCGGATACATTGTAAATTTTTAGTTTCACATATTGCAGATCTTTCCTCTCCGCTGGAGGTATGGAAAACTCGATCTTTGTTACGGGATTGAACGGATTCGGATAATTCTGAAATAAACTGATCCTGTCAGGTAACTGAGAGCCGGTCTGAACTACTCCGGATGTAACAATTTCAAACAGCCCGGATCCTTCAACTGCATTGTAAAATTTGTTTGTGCTGATATTTGTATATGTTTCTGTTAACCCTTTTGGCCATTTTATTATTACGGAATCAATCATTGTTGCGTTGCCTGTTCCGAAATGCAATCTCATGTCATTTTGTCCCTGAAAAGAATTCTGGGCATTTACTTCACGCATTTGCCGGACATGAATTCCGTTGATCACAGATTTTATTTTCACTACTGAACCCAAAGCAGATTTATTGGAAGAGATCCCTGAGAGTTTAATGTTTATAAATTTCCTGTTTCCGGCTGCCGTATCATTTCTGTAGAGTCCGACTGATATTGTATTGCCGTTGTTTCCGACTCCGTTAAAAAATACATCAAGATCTCCGTCATTATCGTAATCTCCGTTTGTTGCTCCGTTTGTGGCAGTTGGAGTTGTGAGGCCATCAGATATATAGATAAATGAACCTGCGTCATTCCGGAAATATCTTACTGGTGAATTATCGTTTGTAATTATTACGTCAAGATCACCGTCGTTATCATAATCTCCCCAGCAGTTCGCTATGTTGGTCGTAGCTGCAGAAAACGGAGTGCTTATAACATTGTAAACGCCCCCGTCATTTTTATATAATCTTGTCGGTGCGCTGTAGTAATTTGTAATGCAAAGATCGAGGTCGCCGTCATTGTCATAATCTATGAAATTATAACACTGCCCGTCCTGTGTATGCTGAGCAAACAGCTCGGCTGTCATTCTGATCATAGTATCAATGCCGGTTTCCATTTTCATGTTCTTATAACACGGATCCTGAGCAGGGGTCCCGTTTGCAGGTCCGCTTGCCAGAAAAAGATCCATATCCCCGTCCAGGTCATAATCACTCCAGAAAGGATTTGTGTAGCTGCTTAGCTGCTGAGAAAAAGAATATCCGGTATTCAGCTGATGCATTCCGAATGCAGTATCTCCGGGGAAATAAAATCTGCATGGCTCAGAAGCAGACCCCGGATGATACCCGTTTGCATGAGCGAATAAAATCTCGAGTCCCCTGTCCTCATTTATTTCACCGATAGCGCAACCCCAGCTTCCGTAATTCTGAAGTCCGGGAAATAATGAAGTAGCATTTGTAAAAGATCCCGATCCATTGTTAAGGAAAACTCTTGATGGAGTTGCGGCGATTACGCAGTCATTGTCCCCGTCATTATCGAGATCTGCCCAGCTGCTTCCTGCTGTTGCATTTAATACATTGAGATTCAAAGCCGCCGCAAGTATGTACCTTCCGTTCCCCTGATTAATAAACAGTGTCCTGGGCGAAGCAAACAGGTCAGGCAGGTTATCATTGTTGACGTCTGTAAAAGAAGCTCCTACATAAGGGAAGTTGGTTGTATACTGTGATACGGCATTCTGCGGATCTGTAATTTTTGTCCAGCCTCCCTGAGGAAGTACTTTTGATCCGTTAATAAGCAGCAGGAATAATATTACACTGAATAGTTTCATAATGATTAATTTTAAGATTCAAATGTTTATTTTTTAAATATCAGTTCAATATATTCCGTGATAATTTTTACCGCGGTTTTCTTTCTGGAAAGATATTTCGGTACCGCAAAATATAATCTGAACATTCCGTCCATGAGTGATACAAGATGGACTGCAGTACCTGCC
>CAZLOL010000111.1:0-12321 GCA_964561045.1 uncultured Ignavibacteriaceae bacterium
TTAATGGCTTATAATAATTCTGTAAAATTTGTGAGCGTGATCAGACCCTGATTTTAATTTGGGATTTGGAATTTGGGATTTGGGATTTTGAAAATTTTAAATGTTTGATTTTGAATTTTAGATTTAGCGAAACTCGTAACTCGTAATTTTATAATTTGTAATTTGAAATTTGTAATTTGAAATTAAAAGAAGCAGCCCGTGGATTGTCCGCGAACATATTCACTTAATAGCATCGCCGGTATGCAGGGCTGTTTTCTTATTTGGAATTTGGGATTTCAAATTGGGGATTTGGGATTTCGAATTTGAAATTTATTTGATTTCGGAATTACGATTTATGATTTATGATTTAATTCGTAACTCGTATTTCGTAACTCGTATTTCGTAACTCGTAACTTGCAACATGTAATTTTATCTAAACAAATTCTTCTGCCTTCTCAAGCAGCCAGATTTTATTTAAAACTTCTGTATTTAAAAGTTCTTTTTTTAATTCAGCGATTTCATTTTTATCTATAGAATTATATTTAAACTTAAGATCGCTGAATTTTTTAATGAAATAAATAAATTTCGCAGCCTGCAGTTTTAAGCTTTCTGCAAGTCTTTTATTTTTAGATACAAAATTTCTGAATGCCTCAATGAGTGAATACAGTTCTTCTGTGTATCCGGATTCATAATATATTATCATCTGAAATCTTTTAACTGATACATGATCCATCGGACCATTGACTTCCATTTTCGACAGATAATCCATCGCTTTGCTGAAATTCTTTTTTTTCAAGTTTAATGTTACAAAAGAATAATTATAAAACCTGTCTCTGTATTCAGGATTTACTTTATTTATGTATTCCTTAATAAACTTTTCCGCCAATTCGGTTTTATTCAGACTGCATGCAGTATTGACTAATCCGCTAAAAGTAAATGGATCTATATAACCATTTTTATCAACCGGTACAAAATTGTTTTCAAAAGAAAACTGAGATACTTCATAATTCTCTTTTAAATAATCAGCCTTTTCTTTTCCTTCCGGTCTGTTGAAGTGCTCCCTCAATGTTAACCCAAGAGACATGTTGAATGGAATACTGAATTTTTGAGATTTTTCAGTATATATGTTTTTTAGTTTGAGATAATTACTTTTATCAGTTTTATCCAGAATTAACCTCAGACATAAAAGAACACATTCTGTTATATCATTATATTGATGATCAAATTTTTCCAAATAATTCATGAATAAGTCCAGATTAGCATTATTATATTTCTTATGCATATAATAACTGTTTATGAATAAAGTATTATAAATTTCCGAACATTCAGTCAGGTAAAATAAAGTAAGAAACTCGATTTCCTTTTCCTCTTCTGCTGTAATTTCTTTATTGGTCTTATTGTAAATCGCAGTATAATCTTTTTCTAATTTCAGCGCTCTGTAATTATAATAAAAATATTCACTGTCAAGTTTTAAATCAGCCAGCATTGCCTTATAACCTCTCAATGATTTTTCAAAAGCATTGATAAGATTTCTTTCAATCTGTTCCTGCATAAATATCACACCACTTAATTTATCGTCCCTTTCATAATTCTGAAGCTCGATGAATTTATCAGCGCATTTTCCGAGATCATAAATTAAATTCTTCATTACACCGTAATTGAAATCTTTATCCTTATACAATCTGCTCCATATCCTTTTTCTATCAAGATTAGGCGAATTGTATTCAGGCTCATTCTTCTTTATAATATTGAAAAGATTTACGACTGCTGATTTCTTATTGTAATAGGGCGAAAGCAAAAATTCTTCGAATCTTTTTATCTCTTCTTTACTGAATGTTCTTAAAACTGAGATCACTGAAGTATTTAACATATCATTTTAAGATGAAAATATTGTGTTGTAAAGTACCGGAAAAACGTTGATTAAAAAGAATATTCAAAGGTTATTGGTTAAAATCAATTTATTTAAGTCAACCTACCGAAGCTTTTTCAGGTGAAAACTGGTCAAAAATATTTTTGCAACCGGAAAGTATATAATATAATTTTGTACAGTTCATTTAAATAATAACCCGGAAAGCAGCCCGCGAACTGCTCTCCATATAGGCATGCCGGTATGCCGGGTTATTATTCTTTTAAAAACTTAAAAATAATTTTAAAATGTACTCAAATAAAAACTTAACAAAACACATGATCTGGAAATCATTTTACTGTTTACTGCTTTTCATTATGCTCTCTTCTGTAAACTCTTTTTCACAAAACAAAAAAGCTCCACCTCCTGCCGGCAGGCCATCTTCAGTCAAATTTGAAACGGGCGGGATTACAAATACAGTCAATACTGAATTATCTGAAGATGCTCTTAAGATTAATTCACAGATTGATCTGCTTAAGAGATCAGGTGATTTGAATTATTCAGATAAAATAAATGAATTAAGAAGACAATCTGAATTGATCAGTAAAAATACTATTACGGTGAATTCTGAAAGGGCAGATCAGAATTCTGTTTTTAAAAAAGTAAGTTCAGTTAATTATGACAACGTTACATCTTCACAGATCTTCGAAGGAGCATATTTAATTGCTTCAGCTACTCAGGTTGAACAAAGAGGAGCTACTGCCGGGAAAATTTGGCTTATTATAGGCACCGGACAGGGAGACACAGGAGTTGTTGCTTCAGGTGATTCATTATGGCTTTACAGTTCTGCAGATAACGGACTGACATACAGTCTGATCACTGCCATTGGAGCTAACACAGCTATAAAAATTAACCGCGATGAACTTGATATGGAAATAATTGAGAACACTTCAGGCACGAAATATTTATATGTAACACTGGGATATACAACCGGCGGATATTTCGGCGACAAAAAAATCACCTTGCTGGTATTTGACAATGCCGGTAATTTCAATGAAGCCATACCTTCAATTCCCGGTTACTCAGCTTCAAGTGATTATTACAAGCCAAGGATCACTTCGGATAATTCTACTTATCCGTCTCTGCCTTATGTTACAGTTGCATTTATGCAGGATTCCATTTCCGGTTCTGATCATAATTTAATGTCGAAATTTTTCAGGATTTATAATCCTTATACTTTCAGTCCTTCAATGACTTATTTCCCTCTGCCTTTATTTAGTCCGGTTCCGAGTCTGTCAAATGATTTCAGGGCTCAGACGGACCTTGCATATTTTAATAACTCCGGTGATACTATAGTTTTTGTTATAAGCGCTTATCCCGGATTCACAGAAGGAGTGTATATTTACAAAGCTGACGGGAATTCGAATGTATATCCAATATATAAAGCGACACTCGGAAGTGTTTATGCCGGGGATGAAATTGAATATGCCAGAGTCGCATCAAACGGAGGCAATAATAATCTGAATCTCATGATCACTTATTCCGATAATTATTTCAATGTAGGCGACTGGGATCAGTGGATTTTTTCATCACAGAATGCAGCAGACTGGACATCAACTTCTCTTGATTTTGCAGGAGTTCACAATTCTCAATACGGGGATATTGTGGGCAAAAGAAATACCTCAGGAAGTTTTAATATTGCCTACAAGAATACCAACGCATGTATCGGTTCAGTATCTTCAACTGAAATAAGAAATAATACCATTAGCAGTTCAGTTTACAATCTTAATGACAATTATGCATTCAGTTTTCTTAATCCGAAACCTTCTTTCAGGTATGTAAGCAATGACAGTTCGCTGACATTTTGGGGAAGTTATTATTTGCTTAAAGCAACAGGTGGAAGCAATGCAATAAGAGTAAATGTAGCTGCTGCGATTGAAGGATTATTTGATCAGGGAACAGTCAATCATGTCATAGAAGATAATATTTCATTTTATCTTCACAGTAATACTCCGCCTTATAATACAATTGATTCAACTTTTCTGCACTCATACAGCTGCACTCTGAATAATGCAGTGATTTTTGATAATGCTCCTGACGGTAATTACTATTTATCAGTTAAGCACAGAAACTCTCTAGAGACATGGAGCGCAGGTCCGCTAAATCTGACAAACGGCACTTCCTGGGTATCATATAATTTCGCCTCCTCTGCTTCGAATTCATACGGAAACAATGTAGTGCTGAAAGCCCCCGCATGGTGCTTATACAGCGGTGACGTGAATCAGGACGGTGTTATTGATCTTTCGGATGTTCTTCAGATCTATAATGATGCGGGATTATTTCTCACAGGTCAGTATCTTCAGACAGACCTAAACGGAGATTCTTCTTCGGATCTGACAGATCTGCTCATTGCATATAATAATTCGACAGGGTTTATTTCTGTTAAAAGACCTTTACTTTAATTTCAAATTGCAAATTACAAATTACAAATATTATAGTTTTTGTCTTACAAACTCAGGTATTCTGTAATTTGTAATTTGTATCTGTAAATTATCTTCTCAGCATACCATATTCTTATTCTTAAAATTTGGAATTTATTATGATTTAGATTTTGGATTTGTGATTTTAGATTTAACACGAAACTTTCAATTTTCAACTTTCAACTTTCAACTTTTAAAAGATCAGACAGTATTTAATTTTTCATTTAAATTGAAAATCATTTCACTTTTATTATAAGTGAAATAATTCTTAAAATTATACCATTATGAAAACTTCAATACTTTTAATCTTTACATATATTTCATTTTTTTGTCAACCTTTTTTATTTTCTCAGACAATAGAATTAGTATTAGGTGATATAGTATGGCAGATATTAATTCCAAATAATCCGGGAACTACTCTGCAAGATAAGCAGGTCAGAAGTCTGAAACAGATCCCTGATGTCAACGGAGATAATATTAACGATGTGATAGTAGCGACCGGAAATTACTGGACTATTTGTTACAGCGGAATTAACGGCGCGATAATATGGCAGTACAGCACACATTTCGGTTCAATAAATACAGGGTCAGTAGAGTGGGAAGATGCCGTGGATATTGCGGATGTGAATAGTGACGGAACTTATGATGTCGTGATTGGTTGCGGCGGAGGGAATGAAATGGTCTATGCGCTTAACGGAATCAACGGGAATGTTTTCTGGTCTTACGGCAATTCCACAACTACAAGTGACGGTGATATTGAATCAATAAAGATCAAATACGATTATAACGGTGACGGGAAAAATGATGTTCTTGTTTCGGCAAGCGGAACTACTAACGGCGGAAGGCATGCACTGATCTGTCTTAATGCATTAAACGGTGAAGTAATATTTTACAGAACACAGCCTCAGCCTTTTACTGATGATGTAGTTGCAACTGAATCAGGTGGCGCGATAGGTGTGAACAATAACGGAGCTCCATACAGTGTAACCGGTTTTGATACTTTGGGAAATTCGGTCTGGAGCTATACAGGACCCGGAAATACATGGAGTCTTAAAGAAATGCCAGACGTAAATGCTGACGGGAGAAATGATATTTTAGGATTGGGAGGTTTCACCGGATCTGTATTTGCAATATCAGGAAATACAGGAACACAGATCTGGGCACGGAGTCTGGGTTCAAGTAACAACGGAAAGATTACTCTCCTTGATGATGCTGACGGTAACGGCTATGCAGACTTTACTCTTTCCGCGCCTCAGTCTGCTTTCAGAGTAGATACTAAGACCGGAAATACGATCTGGTCAAACACTCTCGGTTCATCTTATTTGAGAGGCATTGATAATTTAGGCGATATTACCGGTGACAACATTGATGATATTGTATTAGCGACACAGCTGCAGCCTCGGCTCTTAGTACTTAACGGAGTGAACGGCAATATACTTTTTGATCACAGCTTCGGTTCTACTCTTAATCAGAGAGGAGACCGCGCAGCCGTTCTTAATGACATTGATACAAACGGTGTAAATGAATTTCTCGGTGGTAACAGGGAAGGTAATGTGATTTGTTTCTACGGAGGCGATGGTACCATCACTTCTGTTAATAATGAAAATGTTCTTCCGGCAGATATAAAACTCTATCAGAACTATCCTAACCCTTTCAATCCTAAAACAATTATCAATTACGAATTAAGCAGAGCTGGTTTTGTGATTTTAAAAGTTTACAATATAAAAGGTGAAGAAATTTCAGTGCCTGTGAATGAAAAGCAAATAGCCGGTAATTATGAGATTGGATTTGACGGATCAGAACTCCCGAGCGGAGTGTATTTTTATTCCTTGTATGCCGGAACAAATATTATAGATACAAAACGCATGATACTTTTGAAATAATTCTTGCATAATAACTATTCCATAATTTTATGAAAACAAATAATATTAGTTTTATCCGCCGGTTGTTTTGTTATGTAAATTGTCTATAAACACTTATTTTCTTTACAAACTTTACATTATTAACATTATTAACATAAATATCAAACTAAATTTATCTGATGAAAAAATTAACTACAATTTTCTTAATTTGTTTTGCTTCCAGTATTTGCTTTGTACAAAATTCATTTTCAGACACCTGTGAGATTACATCTGTTGGATTCACTCCGATAAATGATCTCGGTGCCGGATACTTCAGAGGTTTTCAGGGTGGACTTTATCCCGGCGGATCCAACACAAGACCGCTTATTCATAATAATGACGGAAAAGTTATAGCGAACAATATTGTACCTCTGGATACAGCAGGTAATTTTGATCCTGTGAACGGAAAAATAGTTTTGCTTTCGATCGGTATGTCAAATACTGGAATTGAGTTCACTGATTTTATGAGCTATGTGAGTGCATCAGCATTAGTTAATCCTAAACTTGTTGTGGTAAACGGGGCGCAGGGAGGAAAGGATATTGATAAATTAATTAATCCGCTTGATTCGTTCTGGATAGTTGTTGTACAGCGGCTTGCATTAAAAGGAGTTACTGTAAAACAGGTTCAGGCAGTTTGGTATAAGGAAGCTGAAGCCGGACCTACTGATACTTCATTTGTTACTTATTCTGTAGGACTGAAGAATAAATTTAAGACAGTTATGAATATGATGAAAACTAATTATATTAATCTGAAGCTTTGTTATTCCAACAGCAGGATATATGCAGGCTATGCAACCTCTCCGACAAATCCTGAACCTTTTGCTTACTATAACGGATGGACTGTTAAGTGGATGATTGAAGATCAGATCAACGGAGATACAACTTTAAAATATAACGGACCAACTCCTAATTCCCCCTGGCTCTCATGGGGTGCTTATGTCTGGGCTGACGGTACTACTCCCAGATCTGACGGATTGACCTGGAATTGTCCGGATGATTTCAACCCTTCAGACGGTACTCATCCTTCGGCAATCGGAAGCAATAAAGTAGCTTCAAGATTATTCAATTTCTTTTCAACAGATGAAACGACAAAACCCTGGTTTCTTAAAAATCTTACCGTGTATCTTACGATTGGAATTCAGGGAACATTTAATCCTGTTACTACACTGTCAAACATCATAGATACTGTATCCCTTACTTTGAGAAGATCTATCCCGCCTTTTAATATTTTCAGCACAACCAGAGCTGCAATAGATTCTGTTTCATTAAAGGGGATTTATAAATTTTATGATCTTCCGTCTACCAGCTACTATTTACAGATACAGCACAGAAATAGTATTGAGACCTGGAGCAAATCCGGTGGAGAGAATCTGTCATCAGGGTTAATTTATAACTATGACTTTACATCCTCAGCATCAAATGCATACGGAAGCAATTTGGTTCTTATAGGCAACAGGTATTGTATATACAGCGGTGATATAGTTAGAAACGGCTTGGTTGATCTTAACGATATTCTTACTGCTTATAATGATGCATCAAACTTTACTTCCGGGTATGCTGTCTCGGATGTAACAGGTGACAGACTGGTTGATCTGTCTGATATTGTACTTGTTTATAATAATTCAGCAGCTTTTGTTTCTAAAATAACACCATAGCAATTAATAGTTAGCAGTTAACAGTTAGTAGTTAGAAACTTCTGAAATATTAATTCAATTCGGATTGTCATTCACGAGTGCTAAAGGCAGTGTGTACCTTCCGGGTTATTCAATCATCAATACTTTATTACTCCTTAAAATCTTAGAGTTAGGATTCACGTCAGGAGTACGGGGTAATGACAAAGCGTGAGGGCTTTTCAGAATTCACTTATAAATAAGCAGATCTATCTTTGAAATAATCCATTGGCATCTTCTGTCGTTTTTATTTGGCAGTAATTTTATTTTAAGATCTTCCAGTTTATCTTTATGTCTTTTTTCTTTATAAATTATAAGTGAGTACAGTGAATTTATAAATCTCAAATGACTTTCCCTGAATACCTCAGACATGTTTCTGCTGCCTTTAATAAAATGTTTAAATGAATCTATCATTGATAATGCGGATTCTGTGTAGTCTAATTCGTAATATGACATGACAGTCAGATTCCTGATATCAACCTTTGAATAAATGTGATCTGCATTTATATGAGCTATCATTTCAAGAACTTTATTAAAATTGCCTTTTTCAAATTCAATCTGAGCAGTTGCTATTTTTATAACATTATCCCTGTCTGATTCGATTATTTCATTTTTATACTTTTCAATAAATTTTTCAGCCCATTCAAGCTCCTTCAGACTTAATGCAATTGAATATGTATTTCTGAATTTCATAAAGGTAACCGGGGACGATTCAGAATATTTATAAATATTATTATCTATCTCAAGGTTAAATATTTCAAACAGTTCGCTTATGAATTCACTCTTTCCGGAATTGCCTTTTATAAGACAGAATGTTTCGAGTGCATTAAACAGTCCGTAAACTTCTATTCTGCCGAGTGATCTTATATTCTTTAACACCAGACTCTTGAATTTATAATAATATTTTTCATTAAACGGATGAGTGTTGCAGATTATCCTGTAGAAATAAAGTTCGGCTGTTTCGGAAAACTCTATCTCATTTCTTTTCATGTATTCTATAATTTCTTCAATAGATGTCTTATTAAAAAACTCCTGAGGAAGATTTACATCATATTTTACATTAAAAGACTGGCTGTTAACATTAAGGTTGGATATTGTCTTTGTTAAATTCAAAAGAAAAAACAGGATCAGGTATTCGCCTGATTTCAGGACATTTCCGAAGACAAGAGTCTGCTCATTTCTTTCGAGATGAAAACTTATCTTTGCTTCCTCAAGCTGATACAAATAGTAAAAATTCTTTTCTGATAATTCGGATATTTTTTTTAATTCGGTTTCAAATATCTTAAGTTCGCTGTAAAATACAGAATCAGCTTTTCTGAGTATCATCTGTTTCAGTAGATTTAATTTATTCTCATAAATATCCTTCCCGCTGAATTCAATGGTAAGAAATTCTTTACAGAGCTTATTGAGATCGGATGTAAGATTTTTCATTACCTGCTCATTGTATTTCTTTCCTTGAAAAAGTTTATGATATATTTTTTCCCTGCTTAATTTTTCCTTATCAAACTCCGGGTGATCTTTTTTTAACAGATCGAAATATTTCAAAAGTGTCTTATTCTTATTAAAGTATGGCGACTGTAAAAAGTCCCTGAACCTTTTCAACTCTTCTTTAGAAAACGATCTTAATAATATTAAAACCTTACTTTTATTCAATTAAAATCAGATTACTTCCGTTAAGTGAATTAGCTCATTTTACTGCACTATTCACGCTTTTTTCAATCAACGTAATTAATTCATTTAAGAAAAGCAGGTTACTTTTTTAAAATATTTTCTTTGCCGGAAAAATCAATTGCAGGTATTTTTGTATCAATAAAATTATCAATACTGATCTTTTAACTTTCAACTTTTAACTTAAAAAAATGAAAAAACACTCACTCAAAATGTTTTTGGTTCTACTGATCTTTATATTCACAAATGAAAGACCGGCTGCACAGATATTCTGGAATATCGGAGGATCGTTTGCCGGAAACTCAAACAGCTTTATTAACAGAGGAACTTCAACAAGTTTAAACATCACAGGAAGCTTTACTCTTGAAGCCTGGTTAAATCCTGCTTCCATCAGCGGGACAAGAATTATTCTGCAAAAAAGAGAAGGAGGAGATCCGGTTGGTTATACTTTATTTTTATCTGATGGCAGAGTTTCAATCCGAACCAATTCAAGTACTCGATTGAACGGAAAAACTGTTTTACAAACTAATTCCTGGACTCATGTTGCCGGAACATACAATTCCTCAAGCGGATTGTTTTCTGTTTTTATAAACGGAGTTCTCGATACTACTGCTGTCGTAGCCGGAGCAGCTCCTTTAACAAATCCGGATTCATTATATATTGGCAAAGGTTTTAACAGCCCTTTTAACGGACATATGGATGAAGTAAGAATCTGGAACAGGGTTTTAACTTCTAATGAGATCTATCATTACAGCAGATTAACTCTAGGCACGAATACAGGAATTTACAGCGGTCTTGTCATGTCTTTAGCATTTCAAAAAAGTAACGGTGATGGGAACGTATTTTCTTTTAATGATCAATCAGGTAATTCCAATCATCTGATCAACAGAGGAGTGTCAGCTGTAGATCTTACAAACAGACCTTCACAGACCATTGATCTTAATAATTGTATCGAACTAAACGGTAACAATCAGTATTTAGCTGCGCCGGATGATGTTTCATTTTCTCCTCTCAACAGTGTGACTTTAGAAGCTTGGATCTATCCCAGGTCTTTTGGTACAAATAACATTATAATTCATAAGGGAAGTGACAACGGATCAACAGTTAATTACAGCCTGAAATTACATGAAGGAAGATTACAGGCAATTATGAATAACACAGTGACTTTGTCTTCTGATGATGATATCCCTTTAAATCAGTGGTCGCATGTTGCATTTACATTTGATGCTGTAAAGGAACTTAATACTTTTTATCTGAACGGAAAAATAACAGATACAGGTATAAATAATGCAGCTATCATTAATAACGGCAATGATTCTTTTTACATCGGAGGGACAATGGCTTTGTCAGATTTTGACGGATATCTGGATGAAGTAAGAATAAAATCATATTCAAAATCTACTTACGAAATAAACCGCTTTCTGTTCAAGTCAATCGATGAGTCGAATGACCTGTCGGGAACAGAAGCTGTTTATAATTTTGACGGATCAACAGAATCAAGTACCGGAAGCACAAACAGATTGTATATAAGGAATAAAGGAAACTTCAGCTATTCCGGAGCTATTAGCAGCGCTCCTCTGTCGCCCTTGATAAGAGCTGACGGATTAAATTTTTCAGATGGCTATTATTTAAAAACATCTGAACGTAGAATTCCGGAAACAGGAACATCAGGATCCATGATGAATGATTCAATGAATGTAGTATGGAATGAAGTAATTTATGATATTAATGTATTTGTTGCTCTGAACCATACTTCAGAAGAAAATCTTACAGTTTCACTGACATCCCCGGACGGAGAAAGTGTATTGCTTTATTCTTCTCAGGCACTCTTGGCTGATCATGATAACCTTGTAACAATATTTGATGATCAGGCTGACAGTTCACTTGTCAGTAATAATTACGTTTCGTTTTCTCCATTTATAAAACCGGTTAACAATCTCAATTCGGTTTTCTCCGGAAATAATACATATGGAAAATGGAAACTTGTCATAAATGACCTGGCAGCCGGAGATACAGGAAGACTTTACGGATGGGGTATACAATTCAATAACAGAACATCTTTACAGACAGCGATCTTATCTTATTCTATGATTCAGGGTTTCTATAATTCATCTACTGACCTAATGGTAAGAGATACAATTCAGCTGAATATAAGAAATTCGTCTCCGCCTTTTCACCTGATAGATTCTTCCAGGCGTAAACTGGCAGATAATGGTTACCAGATTTTCTCCTTTAATGATGTTGTATCAGGTTTTCAATACTATCTTCAATTGGAACACAGAAATTCTATTGAAACATGGAGCTCTGTTCCGGTAATGTTTGATCCATTGACTTCACATACTGAATTTGATTTCAGATCATCTGCTTCACAGGCGTTTGGAAATAATATGATAAACATAGATACTTCACCTGAAAGATACGGAATATACAGCGGTGATGTAAATCAGGATGATGCTATTGACCTGACAGATGTGATCACTGTCTTCAACGATGCTTCTGTATTTAGTGCAGGATACATTGTGACAGATGTGAGCGGAGATAATATCACTGATCTGACCGACATAATGATTACATTCAACAACTCAATTGCTTTTGTTTCTACAGTAAGACCATGAATTAATTTTAAATTGCAAATTACAAATTACAAATAATTTAATTTAAAACCATTCTGAACTTTTATTTTGTAATTTGTAGTTTGCCTTTAAAAAACCCACTTAGTTCCAAATTCCTAATTCTTAATTCATAAACTGGCATAGCCAGAACCAAAAAAGTTTTAA
>CAZLOL010000112.1:0-12288 GCA_964561045.1 uncultured Ignavibacteriaceae bacterium
TTTCTCCTTGGCAGTATTTGCAAATTCATCAGTATACTCACAAGACGATGATGATGATGATGATGACATGTCAGCACCAGAGGAAATGGATGAAGATATGTGGCAAGCACAAATGGATGAATTTACAGCCAAGAAAACAGATTTAACCAGTCAATTAGCAACATTAACCACAGAAATCGAACAATTAAAATTCGGTTTAACAACCAGAACAGATGCAGCAGAAAACGCTGTAAATTCAGTTTGGGCAGCAGTTGGTTCCAAATCACAGTATGAAGAATACAAATCCAAATTTGCAGATGCAGAGAAAAAAGCTGCAGCTTGTAAAGGACCGGATGATGCAGCAGCTTTCGAAAAAGATGTATGGCCTTATATTACCGATGCCGGTATCAACAACAGAATGAAATGCTTACCTGAATTCTGGGACAGATACAATGCAATGAAGAAGAAAATTGCCGACTGTAAAGCTTTAGCTCCAAAAACAGAAGGTTATACAGTTGTAAAAGGTGATTGTTTATCAAAAATCGCCGGAATGACCAAAATCTATGGTAACACAAGATTATGGCCTGCTATCTGGGATGCTAACAAAAATGGCGTTGTAAGTGCACCGCCAAAAGTTGCAAAAACTATTCCAAATCCAAATCTTATTTATCCGGGACAAGTTCTTAAGATCCCAGCTTTGACAGATGCTCAGAAACAAGAAGCATTAAGTAAGGGTAATACTTACAAATCAAAGAGAAAAGTAAGAATGACCAAAAAAACCGAGACAGGTGATACCGGAAAAACAGAGATGAAGAAAACAACACCTCCTCCAACAACACCTCCTCCAACAAAGAAATAAGCAATTATTTCATTGTTAAATTGGTAAATATATTTTCAACCCTTATGCTTGGAGAAAGCATAAGGGTTTTTTTATTTTGAATATTTAATTATATGAATGTAACAGATAAAATTATTTCACTTGAAGGAATTGATCTGCTGAATTTCTCCGGTATTAATGATCAGAACCTAAACCTTATCAAAGAATATTTCGATTCAACAATTGTCTTAAGAGGAGATACAATATTTCTAAAAGGTGAAAATGATGAATTGAAAATCATAGAAAAAGTATTTAATGAACTTATTTTTCTTCAGAAAAGGCAGGGTGAAATTTCTCAAAAAGATGTAAAACTTGTTCTCAGTCTTATTTATTCCAAAGATGACCAAATAAAAAGTCTTAAACAGAAATTTGGCTTTTCACCAAATGATCTTAATGATGTAATCCTTTCCAGGAAAAATGATTTTATTAAACCACGTACCCCAAATCAGTTCGAGTATTTTAAGAAAGTAAAAGATAACGATATTGTTTTTGCTATTGGTCCCGCGGGAACAGGCAAAACATATCTTGCAGTTGCTTTTGCTGTTGCAGCTCTTAAGAATAAAGAGATCAGTAAAATAGTTCTGACCAGACCTGCAGTTGAAGCCGGTGAAAGCCTTGGTTTTCTACCGGGGAATCTATCTGAAAAAGTTGACCCTTATCTGAGACCGCTTTATGATGCACTTGAAGATATGGTTCCTATGGAAAAGCTGGCAGGATATATGGAGAAAAATATTATTGAGGTCATTCCTTTGGCATATATGAGAGGGAGGACTTTAAATAATGCATTTGTAATTCTTGATGAGGCTCAGAATTCAACAACTATGCAGATGAAAATGTTTCTTACAAGATTAGGTCCAAATTCAAAAGCCATAGTCACAGGTGATATAACTCAGATTGACCTTCCCAAAAGAGATCAGTCAGGTCTTGTACAGATTCAGGAAATACTCAAAAATGTTGATGATATTACTTTTCTTTATTTTGAGAAATCTGATGTTGTAAGACACAAACTGGTTAAAGATATTATTAATGCTTACGAAAAATTCCAGGGACAATAATTTTAGGAATTTCTAATAAGACGCACAGAAAATGCTCCGTCTACATTGTGTTTGTGCGGAAATAACTCAATGCATCCCTCTTTGTTTACTACTTTTTCAATTACATACTTTCCGGCATTGTCTATTGAAAATTCAGGATGATTAGCTAAGAATATATTGACAACATCCATGTTTTCCTCTGTTTCAGTGGTGCATGTGCTGTAAACCAATACTCCTGAAGGCTTCAGATATTTGATACTATTCTCTAGTATCTCAATCTGAAGTTTCTGTAAGTTGCAAATGTCTTCCATTACACGTTTCCATTTTATATCGGGCTTCTTTGATAAAACTCCAAGACCGGAACATGGTGCGTCTACAAGTATTTTATCAGCTTTTCCTATAAGATTTTCTTTAAGCTCTTTTGATCCGGGCTGGCAAATATCGTCGTGTATTTTTTTTACATTCTTGACTCCAAGACGCTCAAGGTTTTTACTCATAACTTCAAGTCTGGATAAATATTTCTCAACTGCTATGATCTGTCCCTCGTTATTCATAAGTTCTGACATATGTGATGTCTTACCGCCGGGAGCTGAACAAACATCCAGTATCAGGTCTTCTTTCTTAGGATCCATTAATTTAGCAACCAGTCCCGCGCTTTCATCCTGTATAGAAAAAATTCCCTGCCTGAATAATTCATCAGTATATATCTTTGACATTGTCTTTGTCGTAAAGAAGTTATCCAGATAATTACCGTTCTTGTAATATAAATTCTTTTCTTTAAGATAATTCTCGAAATCACCGTTGGATATCTTCAGACTATTAACCCTAAGTGACATTACAGGCCGTTTATTGTTTTCTTCGCATAGTTTTACGGAATCATCAAACCCGAACCGGTTGATCCATCTTCTTACCATCCAGTTAGGATGTGACTGAATTATACCAAGATAATTAACTTCATCAATTTCTCTTGTAGGCCAGACAAGATTTTCCAATGTGCGAATGATAGTTCTCAGAAGTCCGTTTACAACACCTGCATGTTTTTCACCGTGTATTCTTTTTATAAATTCAACTGCTTCGTTAACTGCTGCAGAATAAGGAATTTTATTCAGAAACAAAATCTGATACAAAGCCACGCGCATAGCATTACGGACTTCGGGAAGACACTTCTCATAATTTCCCCTGTAGAAACCGTTAAGAAACCAGTCAAGTCTTCTCATCCAGCGTATTACTCCGTGTGAGATCTCGTTAAGCAATGCTTTATCAAAATCATTGAGCGAGTCATTTTTTAGTTCTGCATCTATTAGTTTTTCAAGATAAGAATCTGTCCTTTCACAGCGGCATATTATCTTAACTGCACAGGAACGCGCATCTTCGTAAAGATTTTTTGTATATTCAGGTTCTTTTTTTGAGGTTCCGTTCTGTTGATTGTTCGGAATTAATGCTTCGGGTTTTAGATTTTCCATGATTTAAGGTGCTTATGATTCTATTATTAATATTTAAAAATAGCTATTTGAATTAAGAGATAAAATGGGAAAGATTGCTGCATGCAGACAAACGCAGAATTCGCAGAATGCTTTATACAGATAAACGCAGATTTTTTACTTTTGTGCATTATGAGATTAGCATTTCGCGAATTCTGTGAGAAGCATTTTGCTGTAAATAAAAACGTTTTTATAAAATTATATTTTTATTACTTTAAAATCGAATTAAAAGGAGTGAATGCAGATGCAGGAAGAGAATAAAATATCTTATGATATCAGAGGATGTGCTTTTAAAGTTCATAATACTTTGGGTCCGGGATTATTCGAATCAGTATATGAAATGGCTTTGAGCTTTGAACTCAGACAATTAGGTTATGATGTGAAGAATCAGAATTTGATTCCGGTAGTTTACGGGAATATAATTATGGATAAAGGATTCAGGTCTGATATATTTGTAAACGATCTTGTAATTGTAAAAGTAAAGTCTGCCGAAAATCTAATAAATCTTTACTACAAACAGCTGCTGAATTATATAAAGCTTTCAAACATTAAGCAGGGATTACTTATCAATTTTATTACAACTTATCTCAAAGACAAAGAATCCATCGTCAGAATGATCAATGAATATTGATAACCATAGATGGATATTTTTTTATCTTATTCCACAATTTCAACTTCACATTCATCTATCGAGTTCAGAAAATATTTTCCGTATGTTTTTGTAATTATCCTGTTATCGAGGATTGCAATTATGCCTTTATCAGTTTTGTGCCTTATAAGCCTGCCTATCCCCTGCCGGAATTTTAATATTGCTTCCGGAAGAGAATATTCAAAAAAACTGTTACCTCCGTGCTTCTCTATGAATTCCATCTTCGCCTGAACTACAGGATGTGATGGCACCAGAAACGGAAGTCTAGTAATTATTAGATTGCTGAGTGATTCACCGGGAACATCCACTCCCATCCAGAAGCTGTCAAGTCCGAATAACACTGAGTTGATATCACTTTGAAAATGCTTTAATAATAAGCTTCTCGAAACTCCCGATCCCTGCATCAACAATTCTATTTCATCTCCGGCAAGTGTTTCTTTCAGTTCATTGCCGATATTTTTTAGTAAGAAAGAATTTGTAAAAAGCACTAGAGCTTTACCGCTGGTTATTTTTATAAAATAATATATCCACTCTTTCAGCTTATCTTCATATAATGCATTTGTTTCCTTTGATGGTGACGGAATATCTTTTGGAATATAGATTTTAACCTGTCTGTAAAAATCAAAAGGAGAACTTAACTTGAATTCATGTACGTCCTCACCGCCGAGACGCTTTTTAAAATATTCAAAGTTGTTGTTGATAGTAAGTGTAGCGCTTGTGAATATAGTGGAATTGTTAGGTCGGAAAATATTCTCTTTGAAATATTCAGAGATATCCACCGGCGATGAACAAATGCTGACATTTGAATCCGGCTTCTGTGATGACAGTTCTACCCAATAAACAAAGTCATCATCTTTCACATTTTTTTTCTGATTAAGAAAGTCATCGAGTATGTAATTCATTTCAGAAAATCTAATTATAAATTCATTTAACTCATTCTCCTGTTCTTCATCCTTACAGGCAGGTCTCAGCGATCGCAGGTTTTTAAGAAGATTATCGAGTTCAGGTTTCAGCATATTCTCTTCAATGTGCTTCTCGTAGATCCTTGTGGTTAAACTTTTCAGCTTCCCGTTTTCCAGTGAAAACAAATTGCTCCTTAGCTTATAAAAAAATGCCTGGTTAAGATCCAGCAGATTCTGAATGACAGCCTGAATGTGCAGAGAGGGCAGAGTCAGCAGGAATCCTTTCTTCTTCTGGTGATTGTAAAGTTTGTGCAGATGATATTTTACCATTTCTCTGGAAAGCGAAGGTGCGATATGGTCTGTTGCAACCTGTTCGACAGTATGCGCTTCATCAAAGATCACGAAATCATTTTTATATAAATATCCGTCCTTATCTTCTGATATGCCGTCAAACAGCGTAAAGAATAAATGGTGATTAACAACAATAATATCCGAATCAGCAAGCTCTTTCTTTGCTTTCTGATAAAAGCATTTTGTCTCATCTCCTCCGCACGTCTTGTGAGTACAGATACCTCTTTCCGAGCAGACGGAATTCCATACTTCTTCAATTAAAGGGAAGTCTATATCAGATCGTGTACCGTCTTTTGTTTTTTTAGACCATAGATAAAGAAGTTCGAGGTTATGCTGTTCGGCTGTTTCAAAAAGCACGTTAGAGGATTCCATAGCGCGCAAAAGTCTTTTCGGGCAGAGATAGTTGTTTCTGCCTTTCAATAGTTTTGCTTTGAATTCCACAGGAAGAACTTTCTGAAGGAAGGGAATATCTTTGTTGATCAACTGTTCCTGAAGGTTGATAGTATAAGTTGAAACTATAACTTTCTTCTGATTTTTCTTTGCATAATAAATAGCCGGCACTAAGTAAGCGAAACTTTTGCCGATCCCTGTCGGAGCTTCAATGAATACGTGTGACTTTTTTTCAAGCGTTTCGAGAATCTTCTCAGCCATATCCTCCTGCTGACTTCTGTATTCATAACTTTCGTAATGTTTAGCAAGAATCCCCTCTTCCGAAAAGAAATTTTCGATCCCGTTAAGAATTTCAAAAGTATCGGTCATAGTATTTATGAATTGTTTATCTGATTCTGTTAATTAATTTTGAAAACTCCTCAGCAAGTTATTTATTGAACATTATATATAAAATGCGAAAACTTACACATTCTGAAATCGAGACCGAACGCAAGAAGCCCGAAGAAATGGATAAATACAAGCGAAATCCAATTTACGTTTTATGCGATAACATAAGAAGCATTTTCAATGTCGGCGCTATTTTCAGAACTTCAGATGCAGCATTCATAGAAAAATTATATCTCTGCGGATATACTCCTTATCCACCGAGAAAAGAGATCGAAAAGGTTGCCCTTGGCGCTACCGATACTGTTCCGTGGGAATATCATGAAGATCCTGTGGAAGTTGTAAGAAAACTCAAAGAAAAAAATATAAAGATAGCAGTTCTTGAAATTACCGATAAGAAAAATTACATCTGGAACATTAATAAAAGTGATTTTCCTGTCTGCCTCGTTCTAGGCAATGAAATCTCGGGAGTTTCGAAGGAGATAATTGAACTTGCGGATACTTCATTTGAACTGCCGATGCTTGGGATGAAACAGTCATTGAATGTATCTGTTGCGTATGGTGTGGCGGTTTATGAGATGGTAAGGAAGCTGGGGTATTGAGTTTGGAGAGTTTGGAGAGTTTAAAAAGTAAATTGAGATTATATCTGCTGGTTATCTGTCAAATTCTTTTCCCGGAATTGATTATAAAGCTTTGCAGTATTCAACTTTTTAAAAATAGCCATTTGAAATATGAATTTGACATATCGTTTATCATTGACATTTCCCGGCAGAAAGAGGATTTTTATGTAAATTTAATTACACCGAAATGAAAAGACTAATCGTATTTCTCATAGCAATAGTTATTACTTCAAATATATCATTCGCACAGTTCAAAGGTTATGACGACAAAGGACCTTCCAAATACAATGAAAGCACAAGCAATCTGTTATTCGGCTTTATAAATCCGAAGAATTTCACAATGAATCATTCGTTTAATGTTTCAATGAATTCGACTTCTTACGGTAATGTATCGCTTACATCATATATCAATTCAATGAATTACAGGGTTACGGACAGGTTTAATATCAGTGCTGACGTAAAAATTCAATATTCCCCGTTCGCTTCTTCAAACCTTGGTTCTGCATCTGCTCTCGCTTTACAGAAAAATCTATCAGGTGTGTTTTTATCAAGAGCTTCGCTTAATTACAGAATTTCCGATAACTCGTTTATTAATGTTGAATACAGGCAACTAGATCAGAGTGACTATTTCAATAATTATTATAATCCCTTTGCTCCAAATGCAGGCAATTATTACTGGAGATAAGAATTGAGTTAAATAAATTTTAATACTTAACCGAAAGTATGTTCTGCTTTCGGTTTTTTATTTGCATAAAATATTTTGAAAAACAATTTTTTAAATTACGTTCTTAACGGCGTATTAATTATCTTTCTTATACTTGTTGCCTATTTTGGTTTTTCGCTTATCAACAATGCAATAAAATCAAACAAAGAAGTTAAAGAAATTACAGATACGACTAAAGCTATAACAAACCAGCCGAACCTTTCCATACAGCTTGACGTACAGAATGGTACAAATGAGAACGGCGTGGCATCTAAGTTCACGGATTATCTGAGAAAGAACGGAATAGACGTAGTCGAGATTGGAAATTATAAATCTAAGGATATTGAAAGAACTCTGGTCATAGACAGAACGGGAGATAAAAGCAAAGTGAAGAAAATTGCTTCTACGCTCGGAGTAAGTGAAAAAAATATCATACAACAGCTCAACAATAGTCTTTATCTCGATGCGACAGTTGTGATTGGAAAAGATTTTAACGAATTAAAACCTTATAAGGAAATAAAGAAATAAAATACAAATTATGGATTCAAAAGAACTTGCTTTTAAGATCGCAGATCTAATGTTACAGAAAAAGGGCTCACGGATTGTTGTGATGGACCTGACTGAACTTACAAACGTGACGGATTATTTTGTGATATGTTCAGCGACTTCGGACACGCAGGTAAAAGCCATTGCTGATTTTGTGAGAGTAGAAACAAAGAAAGCTGATGAAAGTGCATGGCACAATGAAGGATTTACAAATCTCAGCTGGGTGCTGCTTGATTACGTGAATGTTGTTGCTCATATATTTCTTGAAGATACAAGAAAGTTCTATAATCTCGAAGGACTCTGGGCTGATGCTGTAGTTACGGAAGTGAAAGATGAATGACATGAGACGTGAGACGTGAGACGTGAGACGATAGAAAAAAGAACTGAAAACATCTTCTTACTTATTTTTTCAAATCAAAATGAAAGTTCTAAAATCTAACCTTCCCAGGCTATTACTTACCATCGGCGACCCTAACGGCATCGGTCCTGAAATAATATTGAAAATTTTTAATGACAATACATTTATTTCAAAGAAAGATCTGACTGTAATCGGCTCTAAAATAATACTGAACCATTATGCTTCTCTGTTTGGTCTGAAAGCCATTCCAGGTGACAGAATAATAGAAATACCACTTCCTAAGAAATTCAAATTAAATACGGGAAAGATAGAAAAGAATGCAGGTAAATTCTCAGGAGATGCAGTTAAGACAGCAATAGAACTTTGCCTTAGAAAAGAATTTGACGGAATGATTACTCTTCCGATCTCGAAAGAGTCATTTAATCTCGGCGGTTATAATTATCCCGGACATACGGAAATGTTAAGCCGGCTGACGTCTTCAAGCGATACAGTAATGATACTGTATTCTGAAAAATTTTCAGTTGCGCTGGTCACCGGACATATTCCCATATCAAAAGTTAGCAAAGCTCTCAATGAAAAGCTTCTTATTAAAAAAATCATTACAGTAAATAACTCTTTAGTGAAAAACTATGGAATTAAAAATCCTAAGATAGCTCTGTTGTCACTTAATCCTCATTCAGGAGACGGCGGATTGATAGGTAAAGAAGAACAGGATATTATTTCACCTGTAATTGAAGAAATGAATTCTATAGGATTTAATCTCAGAGGTCCTTATGCATCGGACGGTTATTTTGCAAATGCGGTCTATAAGAAATTTGATATTACGATTGCAATGTATCACGATCAGGGACTAATTCCATTCAAGATGATCTCTTTCGATAAAGGTGTGAATTTTACAGCAGGATTGAAAATAATAAGAACCTCACCCGATCACGGAACTGCATTTGATATTGCAGGGATGGGAATAGCGAATATAGAAAGCACGAAACAGGCAATTTTGCTAGCGAATCAGTTTGTAGTTAGCAGTTAATTTATATATTAGTAAATTCCAAATCCGAAATTCCAAATTCCAAATCTCTATTTGATCATCTTTTGATAAGAAAGTTTAGAATTTTCTTCCAGTCCCGGATAAAATCATATTCAAACCTGTCTTCAGGACTCAGTTCAAATGCTTTTTCCAGCATGTCAATACCGGATTCTATTTCTTCTTTCAGAAAGTGTATCTTTGCTTTCTCATAATATGGTTCAGCCCAGAAAGGATGATACTTTATAACCTTATCAAAAGCTCTCAACGCATTGTCAAATAATTTTGCATCAAGAAGAGCACAGCCATAATCATACCATGCGTCATAATTGGATGATTCGAGCTTGAGTACCATTTCATAACTCTTAATAGCATCATCAATTCTTCCAAGTGCATGTTCAGAATCTGCCTTTAGATACCAAATCTCTGAATAATCCTTGCAGAGAATTAGCGCAGAATTAAAATCTTCAAGCGCTTTATCATACTTACAGAGATTGAAATAACAGTTACCTCTTCCGTAATATGATTCATAATTCTGGGGATCAATGATGATCGCTTCAGTGAAATAACTTATAGCAGTAACATATTCACCGAGCTCTTCATAAGCATTGCCCATATTATGAAGAGTAAATGAATCATTCTTTTTAAGGTCGAGAGATCTCTGATAATACTCAATTGCTTTATATAGCCGTCCGATGGAAGCGTAGGCATTACCACAGTTATACCATGCAGATGAAAAATTACTTCTTATGGCAATGCACATTTCATAGCTTTCGATAGCCTTTAAAAACCTGCCCATTCTGTTGAGGACGATGCCTCTGTTGTACCAGGCAGTGTAGTTCATGGGTGAATAAACAAGATGCTGATCATACGCCGCAACCGATTCTTTCATCATATCAAGAAAATCAAAACAGTATCCGAGTTCGTAATATGCGTCTTTATGTTCCTTATCTATTTTCAGAACATTCTCAAAACATTCCGCAGCTTCAACGAATTTTTCCATCTTCTCAAAAGTAAGTCCCATATTAAATACAGCATCGGGATTTTCCGGTTCGAGTTCGATGGCTTTATTAAAGCAATCTATGGCAAGATCGAATTTATCCGAATTATCCAGAGTAATTCCTTTATTGATAAGAATTTCGGTGTCGGTAGGATCTAATAATACAGCTTTGTCGAAATATTCCAGAGCTTCTTCGAATTTGCCGAGACTGTCTAGAATAAGCGCTTTTTTATGCCAGGCTTCTGTGGAATAAGGATAGATATCGAGGAAAACATTTACATAGCTCAGTGCTTTTTCATACTCATTGTTATCAAAGTAAAAATTGATTATTTCTTCAAGGTTTTCGGGATCAAAACTCTTTTTTGCTTCTTCTTCCAGTTTAAGTATCTTTTCAAGTTCTTCACTCTTTCTGTTCTTTCTGCCGCCGTTATCTGCACTTTCTTCACCAAGAAAATCCAGACTTTCGAAATCATTCATAATTTTCTCCTGTATTATTTATTAATATCAGATTTTTTGTTTGATGAAATTAGATAAAAGTCAGTATTAAGTCAAGTAATTATTCATAAATGCAAAAATTTTTGGATAAAAAGGATTGTCTTAATTCACAGAAAATTTTCTGTTTGAATGTTATTAAATGATATTAAAACATGCTCGAAAACAGTATGAGCAATTTAGAAAATTTCTTATTAATAGAATTGAATTAAAAAGGTTATTAAGAATAAGTATATTTAATTAATTATTAAATTAAAATTTATTATCTTGTCAGACAAATTCAAATCCTTTCTTCCAAAGAATTTCAAATTCAAAAACATTATCTATAAGAAGGAAGAGTACAAATCCATTATCACCATCAACCGTGAAAAAAAGCATAACTGCCTCAACTTAGAAACTATAAACGAACTGACAATGGCATTCAAGGATTCTTCCTGGGATGATAATATCGCTGTGATAATCCTGACAGGCGCAGGGAAGCGTGCTTTCTCAACCGGCGCTGATCTTGAAGAGCAGGAGAAATATTTTCTCGGAAATCCGAATGATTATTATAAATGGATGTATGAGTTCATTCAGCTGCATGAAGTCATGAGAAATGTCGGCAAGCCCACTATAGCCCGTCTCAACGGGATGGTTGTCGGCGGCGGCAACGAACTCAACATGAGCTGCGATCTTGCAATAGCTGCGGATCATATCATAATCAAACAGGTCGGTGCTGCGATGGGCAGCGTAGCTGCAGCTGGCGCAACACAATTTCTTCCTCTGATAGTCGGCGACAGAAGAGCCAGGGAGATATTGTTCCTCTGCGAGGATATTCCAGTAAAAAAAGCTCTCGAATGGGGACTTGTGAATCAGGTTGTTCCTTATGATGAACTGGATAACGCCGTGAATGTCATGGCTGAAAAACTTTTCAATAAGCTTCCGGAGTGTCTGCGTTATGCAAAGCAGCATCTAAACTTCTGGCGTGACCTTTCATGGCATACGACAATCGGACATGCACGTGACTGGCTTTCAATTCATAATTTATCACCGGAGGTTAGCGCAGGTATTTCGGCATTCAATGAAAAGAAAAAGATAGATTATAAGAAGATAAGGAATCCAAAGAAAAGGAAATGACAGAAGAACTTGAAACACTTAAGCTGGTAATTGAAAAGTTAGATGAAGGAAAATTCAATTACTATCTGACAGGTTCTATGGCTATGAGTTTTTACTCGGTCCCGCGTATGACGCGTGATTCGGATATCATAATACAGTTAATTGGAAAGGATGTTGATAGATTTGTAAAGTTATTCAGAGAAGAATTCTTTGTAGATGAAAATATGATTAAAGATTCTCTGATGTATGACATGATGTTCAATATATTTCATAAAAAGAATTTTTTCAAAATTGATTTTATCCTGAAAAAACGGGAAGAGTATGAGGATGTTAAATTTGAGCGGACGCAAAAATTAAAAATTAATGGTTTTGAAGTAAATGTTATTTCTATTGAAGACCTTAT
>CAZLOL010000113.1:0-12272 GCA_964561045.1 uncultured Ignavibacteriaceae bacterium
AAGGGGAGGGCAGGGTGGGGTTGTTTGAAAGAGATTACATTTTATTTTTTTATTTAAATTAAATCGAAGATTTATATTAGGATAAAAATTAATTTAGACAGCAATGACAGTTAGTAGTTAGTAATTTCAACTTTCAACTTTTAACTTATAAATATGAAAATAAAATTTTGCGGAGCAGACAGAACTGTCACAGGCTCGCAACATTTACTTGAGATCAACGGCAAAAAAATACTACTCGACTGCGGACTTTATCAGGGCAAAAGAGAAGAAGCTTATGACATTAACAGGAGTTTTCTTTTCGATCCGAAAGAACTACACTGTGTTGTCCTTTCACACGCGCATATTGACCACTCTGGAAATCTGCCGTCGTTATATGCAAAGGGATTTGACGGCGATATATACAGTACAACCGCGACCCGTGATCTGTGCTCTATAATGCTTCTTGACAGCGCTCACATTCAGGTAAAAGATACAGAGTATGTGAATAAAAAAAGACTAAGACAGAACCTTGCGCCTTTCAAGCCGCTTTATAAAATGGAAGATGCAAAGAGAGTTCTTGGTAATTTCAAGACTGTTTCCTACAGAAAAAAATTCTGCATTGACGGTCTGAATGAATGCGTTTCAGTTGAATATTTCGATGCCGGGCATATACTCGGTTCGGCAATGATGGTTTTAACAATAGATGAAAAAGGCAGGAAAATAAAATTTGCTTTTTCCGGGGATATCGGCAGACCGGGTCTTCCAATACTTAAAGATCCTGAATTCATCGGCAATGTTGACTTTATTATTTCCGAATCCACTTATGGAGGAAGGAATCACGATAAGTCAAACATGATGGATGATCAGCTTGCCGCAGTTGTGAAAGAAGCTTTGTCGCGGGGAGGCAAGATTATAATTCCGGCTTTCAGTGTCGGGCGTACACAGGAAATTATTTACTCTCTCTCAAAACTTTTTGATAAGGAGATAATCCCCAGAATTCCTGTATTTATTGACAGTCCGCTTTCCACGAAAGCAACAGACATTTTCAAAATACACCCGGAATGTTATGATAAGGAATTTTCCGATATGATACTGAACGGCAAAGAAGTATTTGAGCTTCCTAATTTAAAATATATACAGGATGTTGAAGACTCTAAGAACTTAAACTTTTTCAATGAAAGCTGCATAATAATTTCCGCTTCCGGTATGGCCGAATCAGGCAGAGTGCTGCATCATTTAAAAAATAATATAGAAGATCCCAAGTCAACTGTTTTAATAGTCGGATTCATGGCGGATCATACTCTCGGAAGGAGGCTTATAGAAGCCCGCGATACGGAAAATGCAGTTGTGAAAATTTTCGGTGATGAATATTATGTTCATTCAAAGATCGTTGTACTGAATTCATTTTCCGCACACGCTGACAGGGATGAACTCCTCGCATACTTCGATCAGTTTGACAGAAATCAAATGCAGAAAATATTTCTTGTTCATGGTGAGATAGATCAGCAGGAAGCATTCAGGGACGGACTCCGGAGCCAGAATTTTAAAGATATTGAGATTCCTGTGAAAGGACAGGAGTTTGAGGTATAAAGTAATATTTTTTCAACAAATTAAAATCAGTAACAAATTATTTTATTTAAAGAAATATGTTTACTGGTTGGAAAGCTATTTATGTAATCAATTGAAAGTAATATTGATACTGATCTATTGTAAAAACTCGACAATCAGATTACCGAATATCTTTCCTGAAATGCCGTTATAATTATTCAGTCTCCAGGCGAAATCCAGTCTGAAAATATCAAGTATCCTGCTGATCCCGAACCCGGCTTCCATATAAACTCCGTCTGTTATGGAAAATGTTTTTGTCGCAGCCAGATCAAAGTTCTGACTGCTTATAAAATTCCTTCCCATGCTGAAAAGTCCGATGAGATTAAAATTCTTTAACACGGGTATATTTCCCCAGACCAGTTTTCCGAAATTATTTTCAAAGTTAAGATAAAATATCTGATCTCCGAGAAATTCCTGATATTTCATGGCAGTAAAACCCAAAGGTGCATCAAGCGTTCCGGTATTGGAGCGGAAGTACAGAAGCGACTGATACGGAAGCTCCCCGTGTGCATATTCAAAACCAAAACGGTATTTGAAATTCAGAATACTGTTGATATAATGATTTCCCAATAATACCGCTGAATATTTCTTATACTCATAAGTGCTGTTCATATATTTTTCCGAAAATATAATTCCCAGATTAAGCTCCGGAAAATCCGTCTCCCTGAATCTTGAAATATCTCCGTCTCCCCAGTCAATAGCCCTGAATTTGTTTGGATTTATTCTGAAATTAAAACCGAACAGCCTCTGAAAATCATCGTTGATCGGCGGGTTTTCTATATACTGTTCTTCTTTTTTAAAAATACTGTAATTGGTATTTTTATAGGCTGTTGTTTGCTTCTCCTGAGCATAAAGTAACCCGACGCCAAACTGCGGGATAATGTTGTAATTCACCCCGAGTCTGTAACCATTTGCATAGTAGAAATAAAGATTATCCTGCTTAAAGAATAATGCCTTTAATGTATTGTAAAAAACGGAAAGTCCTATATAATCTGAATATGATAACGGCTGAAGCATATTGTAAAATGAAGCATTAAATCTCAGACGCCTGTCATTCAGAAATCTCTGATTATAGTTCAGAAAATACTTTGACTTTTTATCTGAAAAGCCGTAACCAAAATAGCCTTCCCCGCTGATCTTGTTAAGCTTTCCCCTGTATCCTAAATTGAATGAAAGAGTATTGCCGCCGACTCTGTTAAAATGATAATAATTCAGCGGTCTGGATGAAATATATTTCCCGTAATTTAATGAAGTAATTCCTATATTGATTTCCTTTTCTTTTTTCTTCTCCTCTTTCTCTATTTTTTTGTAAGCAAAATTTTCTTCCGTTGTGGTTTTTAACAGCCGGTTCTTTGCCCAGTATGAAGAATCTTTTTTGGCATCCGGCAATACCTTCACGACAAACTCATCAAAAATACCTTTGGGAGCTTTTTTATTGAGCTGGTAATCAGAAACTATTGTAAACACATCGGCTTCAAACTTAATCACGCCTATGAATGAACCTTCAGCATATATATGCACATCGGTAGGCATCCAGAATTTCAGGTTTTTATCCTTTCTGTCGGTATAAGATGCGAATTTCTGATTGAACACAACTTTATCTATTCCAAGCGGCTTAGCTGCATCATTGGTTGTCAGGTCAACTTTCATCAGAGAAAAAAGACTGTCGGCAATATAAATATTTCCGAACAGCAGCGGTCTGGTATTTGCAGTATTAATCACTTCGATCTTGAATATCCGGGTTGAATCCATTGATGTCGTGCCAACCAGTTTATATTCATAATCATCAAATGCATTGTCCGACAGTGGTGTCGGGATCTTAAACTCCCCGAAATCTATTTTCTCATCATAAAAATTTACAATAAGCGGCAGTGCAAACCCGCGCGTGACATTAGCTGTTTCCTTCTTTGCTTTGACGATCTGCTTTTCAAGATCCGGTTTTCTGAAATAACCTTTTGTTTCAGATTCAAGTATTCCGAATATACCCATTTCCTTATTCCCGGAAGAATCCACCGGAAGATCTTTTTTAGGGATCTCGCTCCTGTTTGAACGAATGACAAATTTTGAATACGCATCATATTCATACTCATTCAGATTCTCCTTGAATTTTCTTTTATACTCTATAGCTTTCCTGATGATCTCATAAGCAGGATCTTCACCATAAACATTTATTTCTTCCGTCATTAATTCCGATGGATTCAGAAAAATATCCCTTTTAATATTTTTGTCTTCTATATAAAAATTTACTGATTCCGATTTATATCCTATATAAGAAAATATAAGTTCGCAGGCTCCTTTATCCATTCTTATAAAGTATTTCCCGTCCTTGTCGGCAGTTGTTCCGAATGAAGTATCGGCAACTTTTACAGTGACATATTCCAGAGGCTTGCCTGTGCGTGCATCAGATATAGTTCCGCTTATTTCAAAGTCCTGAGAAAAGCAAATATTTGTAATGACAAAACAAATTGTAATAAGAAAGAATTGTTTCATTAATTTTAAAGTCTGATGAATTTTAATTGTATAAAATAATTTTTAATTGTCAGATGGTTTTGAAAGAAGGCTGTCATTTATCGTTTTATTGAAATCATAATTTTCAAATGAGAAGGTCAGATCCATTTGTCCTTTCTGGTTAATTTTAAAAGGTCTGTATATCCCGTTTATATCTCTGTAATCAGAATATTCAATTACAACTTCTTCAGGCTTTCTGAATTCCGTCAGTAAAAAAGTGTCGTGATCAAAATAATATGTTCTGATTACACTTCCATCCTTCAATAATTCCAGTTTATAATTTTGTTTTCCGTTCAGAGTATCAATTCCTGTTAGTTTAAATGTAAATCCTTTCTTTTCATAAGTTAAAGGAAAATTTATATTTCCCGTGATCATATCAAGCTGCTTTTTCAATAGCTCATCACCCTGATAATCTTTTAAGCCTGTCATCTGATATTCCCAGCCGAAAGTCATTGTGGTCAGTGACTTGAGCAGCAGCATGTTGCTTCCGTGAGCCATGCCTTCTGCCTTAACAAAATTCATTGTATCATTTCTGAAAACAAAAAAACCGATCTCCATGCCGCCGGCTTGCAGGTTTCCTGTCAGTGTTTCAGACTTTATATTTTTTATCTTATCTTCTCCGCCAAGTGCAAGTATATTATTATATATCACATCCTTCGCAGTTTTAACTTCTTTGAATTTAACCTGTGAGAAAGCCGGCTGAAAAGTCAGACTCATTAAGATAACTGCAGTTAAAAATTTCATTGGTTGAAAATTTAAATTTAAAATTACTGAAGAACTAATAATGACCTCAGATATTTTTTTTTATGACAACAATTTTTTTGTCATCTATTCGATAACATTCTTCAAATTTAAAGTTAATAACTTCAACTTTAAAATTATATCTCAATTTATTTAACTCCGCAATCTCTTTTTCAATATCTCCGCCTTTGATGCAGATCATAGCTCCATTATCATTCAAAAAAGCATTTCCCCAGTCATAAAGTTTGTCAAGACCTGCAACCGCTTTAGAGATTACGCAGTCATATTTATTTTTATATTCACTTTTTCCCGATACTAATTCGGCTCTTCCGCAAACAGCTTCTGTATCTTGCATATTCATTTTTTCCGAAATGTCTTTCAGTACATTTACTTTCTTCTGTATTGAATCAATGAGCAGCAGTTGTATTTCGGGATAAAGTATTTTCAGAGGTATTCCGGGAAATCCGCCGCCTGTTCCCATGTCAGCAAAGCTTTTCATGTTTTCAAAATTAAATTTTTTTAAGAAGAAAATGGAATTCAGAATATGCTCTTCTATTGATTCGGATTTGCGGGAAATTAGATTGATTTTACTGTTCCAGCCGAGAAGAAGATTTTCATATTGCTTGAATTTGATCAGATATTTTTCCGGATCTAAAAGCAACTCTTCAGACAGAAATTTTTTCAGTAAATTCATTTGAGGCAAAATAGTGAATATGATTTAAGTTTATAAGAAACAAATTAAGAATAATATAAAATAGGTGTTCATTTCTGAACACCTTATTAAGTGAACCTTCATCTAATTCTCCTCGATTTACGATGTGCTGAATGTTTTGTAAAACAATACAGTCTGATTGGTCATTAAGAAACATCTTCATTCCATCAGGGATTCCCAGCGTCGTAATGCACGTGTTATACACATTGCTGTCTGATAAGATAAACCGTTTTTCAGATTTCGCTCCTGAGCAAAAATGAAACCCTCATAGGCAGTCTTTATAGGTGATAGACACATCGCGATATCAAAGCCGCGTTCTCTTTCCGGGTAACTCTTCCAGGGTATTGCCTCAAGATATGCTTTGCGTACAAACAACTCACTTTGGCTGTACTTTCCATCATAGTTTTTACTCACTAATTTTCTGTCAATATCCAGATCTCGTGCGTCATTTAGGAGCCTGTCAATAGAGAAAAATGGACAACTGATCAATGCTTCCTCCCAATCAAAGATCAGCAATCGGCCATCCGGGAACATTGCAGCATTGCTATTATGCAGATCAACATGATCAATAGTATCAGGCCAGTTCATTGATGATAATTCATCCGTCCATCGGTTTATTTTTGGTAAATTGGTACGAAGTTTATTGCAAAGATCATCTGGTATCTGAAACGGGTCCATAAATTCTGCCCTGTCGTTTGACCAAATCTTCCATTGTCTGTCTTCTATATCCTGGATGATTTTTTCAAATTGTTCAGGGACATTGCAAACTTTAGTATGTGGAATATTTTCTTTCTTTGTAATCGGTATCCCGGCTATAATTGTTTGAATCTGAGCAAATGATTGAGCAATTTTAATGATCGGCTCCAAGCCCGGCATCGTAGATGTGAGCTGTGCAGAAAATGGTCTGAATATTATCCAAGTTTTGTCCGGCCATGCCTGCCATTCAAGCATCTCCGGGACAGAATCGGGACAGTACTCCATCAGTAATTTATCTACAAATGGTCCATAAGTAAAAAGCGGCAGGTGGCTTGCTTTAAAGACAATCTCTTGTTTACCGTATTTTATATTCTGTATATTAAATCGGGCAACAATACCCCGGGGTTTTAGCCGGTCTATACTTGCCGGTCCTTCAACTGTTGTATGATTTACCAGTACATTTGAAATCCAATTTCTTACTTCTTCCTCATCAATCAATTCAACTGGCCAGTCTGGTTTTTTCAATTTGCACTCCTTGAAATAAATTTTGCCGTCGATGTTGGTGTTCCAAAAAGTTTACACTTAATAAACTTACAACTTTCAATATAAATCAGAGTTACTTTCTCCAACTTCTTCTTCGTGATCAAAATATTTTAAGTTCAATTTGCAACCCTCGTCGATTAATCTTTTTTTGTCTGGTGTCCAACTTAAAATCTTAATAATCATCTTCATCCTGAAATGTTTTAAAGTTCGAAATGGAAGAAGCAAATAATTTATATTTAAAATATGAAGTCCATTTGCCAATATTCTTCAATAGACTTCATTATGAGTTCCTATAGTTAGTAAATCTATAATTGTTTCATTATTTAACTTTCGGAATTGTATGATTATTCTGAATTCATAAGTCAAACTTATAGACCAAAGATCTTTAAATTCAACTTTAAGTTTATGGGTCTTTAAAGATGGATTAAATGGATTCTCGGATATAATTTTAAGAACTTCGGAAAGTTTATTTCTTAGTGCGGAGTTTCCGGAAATCAACTTAACAGAATCTTTTTTAAATTTTTTTGTCAGATTTAACTTCATCATCAATGGCTTTCATAATTTCTTTAGCGTTTCCTGTAATATAATTTCCTTTTTCTATATCGGTTTGAGCTTCTTTAATATTTTGAGATAATATTTCCCTTTTTCTTTCTATTATTCTCTTTCTCTCAATTTCAATTAACTGTTCCTGCTCCTCCAAGGGAAGAGAATCTACAAGTTCCAATGCTTCGTTAAATTTCGAGTTCATAGTTAAATATTTATTTTCAATATATTTTACTTTTCTAAAAATTGAAATATAAAAATAAAATATTTTCCCGCGTCGTTGGTATTCAAAAAAAGTTTGCACTTATTAAACTTACAATTTCCAATATATATGAATTCAAACTCGTATGTTAAATTTTGTCTCTAAAGTGTCCCTGATAAAGCAATAAATTCTTCACCTGTAGCTTTCTTGTCAGCCAAGGTCAGAAGTATTTTTGCTGGTATTGGTTTGTCAGTCATTACAAGTTTTAATGTCTTTGATGTGTCGTTTTTCAATTGGTGCAAATGTACACAGGCTTTACAGCTATTCCAAGCTTCGGACCTTTATATTTTCTATTAAGATAAATATTCTTGTTAAAGTAAAACTTCCGAATAGAAGCTCGCAATAGCGTAAAAAACCTGGATGTTACCTGCTGTTTCTTATATTACATATTTTTCTGACGGCATATTCAGATAACGCTCTTTGATTATTTTAATATGCCATAATTCATGTCCTGCAATATGGTATGCAAGTGCTCTGACAGTTCTGATATTAACAATGCTTCCATCATCATCAAGCCCGCCGCCGCTTCTCATTAAAGCATCATCGGGCAGATTCTGAAACAATGTTATCGTAGCATTCCTTACAGATTCATATTCTTCAAAAATACTGTCTAAGCTCCTGTCATTGGCATAAGAATATCTGGCATAGTCATTTTCTTCAAAGCCATGCAAGGGAGTATTATCATTCCTTCCATACCGCAAAGCCCTGTATACAAAGATCCTTTCATCGTCAATGATATGAACTAATATTTCCCTTATAGTCCATTTATTTTCATCATACCTGTATGACAATTTATCATCAGGCAATGAATATATTAATTTTTTGAGTTTAAAGAAGTTGCCATGCATTTCCTGCAATATATCTGTATCTGTTTTTATTAAGTCAAAATAATGTTGGGAATAAACAGGGTATTCACTTTTATCAGGTCTTTCTATTTTTCTGTATTGAGTCATTTTGTAATAAGTTTTTTTTTGTTGTGTCTTTGCAAATAGAATGTAACGTATCTGAGATATACGCAGATTCTAAATATGAACTGAAATGCTGCACTTCCCACGATGATCAGGGTTTAAAAGTGAAACCTGAAAAAGATTTTCCATTGAATTTACACACACCTTCTCCGTCTGTTCCAATCCAAAGTTCTCCTTTTTTGTCTTTGTAAATAGTATTTACAGCATTGCTTGTAAGCCCGTCTTTTGTGGTATAGTTAGTCAGATCTCTTCCGTCATAACGCCAAACACCTGAATCATAAGTTCCTATCCAGATGTCTCCATTGTTATCTTCATTTATTGTCCAGACACGGGCCAAAGTTCCCAGCTGTGACTTACCTGTTTTCACAAACTCAGGATTGCCAAGTCCTTTTTTTTCTGTAATGTTGATTAAAGTTTTTCCATCGTAACGAAATAATCCGTTACCATTATTTCCAAACCAAAAGTCTCCGTTTCTATCTTCAAAAATAACACGAACTGCCGGTCCGCTCAATCCCTTTTCAGTAAACCAGGTAAATGTATTCCCGTCAAAGCAGCATACACCCATTGTCTGAGTTCCCAACCATAGGTTACCTTTCTTATCTTTCAGTGAACAATAAACCGAATAAGCATTCAGCTTACGCGAATCAGGGTTTTGGGGATCTGTTGGATTAAAATTATTAGAATTAGAATTTGAATTAGGATCTGAATCCAACTCATGCAAAAGCAAATAAGAAAACGAATTGCCATTATAACGATACGCTCCGCCTCCAACTTCAAACCAAAGGTCATCCGGATCCATTTTCAAATCATTACCGTTAAGCAATTGCTTGTTGTCTTTATCCGGAAAAGTGGTGAATGTTTTTCCATCAAAGCGGCTGATACCGCCTGCTGACACAAACCAAATGTTATTTTGTTTATCCTCCTGAATTGTAAATACCTGATCATCGCTTAATCCATCTTTAGTAGTAAATTGAACCAAAGCTTTCCCATCATAACGATATACTCCTTCTCCGCTGGAAGCAAACCAGTAATTGCTGTTTCTATCCTGAAAGATACAAAGTATATACTTGCCAATTTGGTTTGTTGTATTCCCTTTTGAATTATTTGCCGTTTCAGGAACTAATGCCTGTTCGGTTATACGGTCATCTGTTGGTGTTTTGGTTTGTTTAGCGCACGAAGAAATAAAAATTAATGATATAAGTGATATGAAAATTATGATGTGCCTAAATATATTTGACAGTAAGTGAAAATTCATTTTGAATGTATTCCTCATGTTCTTACAGAAATTTTCTACTAGTTGCTTATCATTTTTTAACGGCAATTATTGTAGTCAGCCTGTTTATTAAATTGTTAAGCTCTATTTTAAAATTGTTCTTTAGCAACAGCCCTGTAATTTCATCTGTAATAATCCGAACCTTTTTGTAACTACTGACTTTTTGTATCCAGCCGTTGTTTGTTTTTTCATAAAGTAAATCTGTCACGTTTACATATTCATCTTCATAGTCAAGAATGCAGGTTAAAATTTTTGTGTCGTCACTTTTTACCGGAATAAATCTGTCAGTGTCACTTAAGCTGTTTGAGTAATCCCGGAAAGACAAAATAAGTTTTCCGTTTTGTACTAATGAATCTGAAATGTCTTTCATTAATTTCTCTATTTCGATTTTGCTGTCTAAATGTGATACTGTGTCACCGCAGCAAACAATTAATTCAGGCTTGTCAGTAATATAATCCTTTACGTTCTTAATGTCATCAATTCTTGTTTTTATTATTAGTCCGTCAGAATTTGCCTTTAGTTCGTCAATCAATTGCTGATTAAAGTCTACAGCTAAAACCTGAAAACCTGATTCTGCAAGCGGAATGCTTTGTAATCCATGACCTGCTCCCAGATCAATAGCAATTTTATTTGATTTCGGTATTATACCGTTGTCGGAAAGTAACTTTTTGAACTCCTGCTTTTTAATATCAAAGTCACCAGACATCCAGGAATAGAATTTTCCAAGGTGTTTGTCATAATGTTCCTTTGCACTCATTGGCGATTATATGTTCGGTTTAAATTAGATGTTAATTTTTATAAATGTTTTCCCTGATTTGATAGTAAGCATCATCTATTAATTTATACAGGGGTGAATTTTGAAGAATAAAATTACTATAGGGTTAAAAATAAATATATTATGTAACCTGAATATACGGTAACCATGAAAACACCCTGCCATCTTTTTATTACCCGTTTCTTGTCTGTAAACATCACTAAAAATAATACAATGCTTGCAAATATGGTCATTGCAACATCTACATTTGAACCGGTAGTAAATGGTAAAGGACGGATGATCGCGCTCGCGCCAAGTATCCAGAATATGTTAAAAATATTCGACCCGACCACATTCCCGATCGCGATGTCAGATTGTTTTTTGTACGCTGCTACCGCTGAGGTCGCAAGCTCGGGCAGAGATGTACCAACTGCTACAACAGTTAAGCCTATTAACGATTGACTAATATGGAAGAGCTCTGCGATCTTAACCGCGCCATCCACAATCCACTTTCCTCCTATCACCAGACCAGTAAGACCTAAAATAATAAATAATATTGCCTTAGAATAACTCATTACTTTTATTTCTTCTTCCACAATGTCCTCATCTGACTTTGTGATCCCGAATGTGTAATAAAGAAAAATTATAAAAAAAGATATCAGGATAAGACCGTCTATTCTGGTAATACCGGAAAATTCCGTACCATCAATAATATGGTCATTAGCCATGAGCCCCAGTACAATTGCAGCTAAAAGGCTCAATGGAATTTCTTTTAAGACTGTATTTTTCTTTGCAGTTATCGGATAAATAATGGCTGATATACCGAGAATTAATAAAATATTTGCAATATTACTTCCCAGAATATTGCCAATTGCAATTTCACTGTTGCCCTGCGCACTGGCATAAATATTGACTATAAATTCAGGGGCAGAAGTACCAAATGCTACTATGGTTAAACCGATAACGATACTTGAAATCTTGAGTTTTTTAGCAATGGAGGCTGCTCCATCAACAAGAAGATCCGCTCCTTTAATAAGAATAAGGAATCCGATAATAAATAGTATGTATGTGATCATATTTTTAAATGGTGGCTTTTGATGAGTGTTATGTGCGATTATACTAATCTAAAAATTGTAAGCCCTATAATAATTACCATAATCATTGTGTAAATCTGCTTATTGTATCTGGCTAACCATTCCGGAAGATAAATGTCAAAATTTTTCTTATTAGAATCCGAGTATTTTCTTGCCATGATTGTTAAAGGGCAAAAAAACTTAAAAAACAGTAAGATAATTACTTCAAATCCAATTAATGCATAAACAATCCAGAGTCGAAAATCAATTTCTCCAAATGTAAGAGCGTAAAACATATAAAAAATAACAACATTGAAAAAGATCCAAATTACTGTATGAACGATTTTTATGGTAATTAATTTGGTATGGTTTGTCATTTGGAGAATAACTTATGTAAATTGAATCAACATAGAAATATACGAAAACAGCCATAAAATTTATGTGCATATTTGATCTATGGTTAGCAGATTTTTATACAACCGTCCAAAACGATTTAAAATGTCTGATATAAATATGAAGAGTTCCAGGCATATTGAGCAACTCCACCCACCGACCCCCAATGCCATTAAGTTAAGGAATGTGGATTTCTAAACTTTAGAGTTTTATATCAAC
>CAZLOL010000114.1:0-12265 GCA_964561045.1 uncultured Ignavibacteriaceae bacterium
TTAAGCACTAAGGTGTGAAAAACTTCCGAAGTCTATTTTATTGCGCTTCAGTAATTTATGATTTGGATTTAGACTTCGGAAGTTTCTTTCCTTAACTTAATGGCTTTGCCTTTGGAAGGAGGGGGAATCAAGATAATTACAAAAAAAAAGCTCCGCAGATCTTCTGCGGAGCTTTATGAATTTTCAGGTCTTTTTAAAATAAAACTGAATTACGGTCTGATAACACTTACAAAATTCGATGAATTGTTATAAGCTATAAGAATATCTTCCAGATCTGACAGATTATCTCCGTTCATATCCGTATTAATATATCCCGATGCAAATACCGATGCATCATTATAGATGAGCAATACATCTGATAGTTCGATTGCATCGTTTTGATCCGCATCTCCGTTATACAATGTCCATTTCGGTCCGTCTGACCTAAGATTATTTCCGTATGCCTTAGCTGAATCTGTGGTAAAATTATATGTCAGACCTGCAGTGCCAAATGTCTGCGATGTCTTGCTCCATGTCTCTAATGCAGTTCTGTGTGAGATCTGAAGATAATAATTTGATCCGCTTATTGCATTGGTAAATGTAAATGAAGCTGTTCCTGAAGAACTTAAATTTCCTTTGGCAAAATCAACAACTGCAAACGGAGAAACATTATTTCTTAAATAAACACTTACAGTATCACTTATCATACTGTTTGTTCCGCTGTCATAAAGTCCCTCTATTAATAAAGTAAGATTCAGAGTCTTAGGTTTTGCGAGCTTTACGGCTTCCCATGTATTTATAAGTCCCCAGCCCCTGAGCCTGTTTGGTGTGGCAGAACTGTCGGCAGTCTGTCTCAATATCTGCAATACCTGCATCGGTGTCAGGTCAGGATTTGCAGACAATATTACGGCGCATGCGCCGGCTGTCATCGGACACGAAAATGATGTCCCGCTGCCCGATGTATATCCCGTATTTCCTGCTCCGGTCCCGGCTACATAATTATTCGCTCCCATTGCGCATACATCGGGTTTGATTCTTCCGTCAACTGATAATCCCACCGACGAAAATGATGACCTGCTCTTGCTCGGAGAATTAATAGATCCGACACATATTACGCTGTCACCGTCTGAAGGCGCTCCGAGAGTATTATGTGTTGAATTAAATCCTTCATTACCTGCTGAATTGCAGACCACTATTCCCTTATTAACTGCCAGGTCTGCACCGATTGTTATTACACAGCTGTCTCCGTTCATCCAGGTCCAGTCATAAGAATGCGAAGAACCGCCGTCCATTCCTATGTATCCCAGTGAGCTTGTAATAATATCAGCTCCTAAGCTGTCTGCCCATTCTGCCGCTGCTATCCAGTTATCTTCTTCAAGCGGAGTTTCACTGTCGGTGTTTTCTGTTTTTGCTAAAATATACATTGATCTGAAAGCAGGCGAGATCAGACTTCCCGGTCTGTAACCTCCTACAAGCGATAATGTCATCGTACCATGCCAGCCTTGTCCCATCTGACCGCTCTGATCAGCGATTATAGTATCGTGATTTACAAAGTCATAAGTACGCACACCTCTTGCCCTTAAGGAATCAAATACCGGGTGAGAAAGATTATCCACTCCCGCATCGAGCAAGGCGATCAGAACTCCCTGTCCTTTATATCCGCTGTCATGCGCCATCGGAGCGTTGATGATGTTCATCTGTGTTAATGAACTTCCGTAATTCAGCTGATATGATACCTCATCCGGTGTTCCGGAATTATCTTCTTCAGGAGGAGGATTATTTATAAATTCAATATTATCTTCGCTTTTTCTGAATGTCTTAACAAGATCTATTTTGCTGACAAAATCAAGTTCTGCCATCTGTTCGATCTGAAGCCTTGTCGCCATGCATGAGACTCTGTTGAACCACTTTGACTTATTCTTTATTTCCAGTCCGGCATTTTTGATTCCGTCGGTATACTCTGTTTTCAGAGGTATATCCGAAAAGTCAGTCAGAGCGTTCAATGGTTTTACTTTTTTCCTTCTGTCTATGGACTTCTTCGTCAGGTATAGTTCCGGATGTGATAAATAATATTCTGTATTGCCGCCTTTGTCAGAGAAGATGATCCATACAAGTATCTTTTCGTTATTCTGCCTCATGTTCATCTCGGACATGACGTTACTGCTGATTTTGTACTTATTGCTGAAGTTATTACTGCCCAGAAGTGAAAACATCATAATTGAGATCACGATAAAGAAAGTAATTCTTCCGGTTTTGAAATCATTTTTCATAATGAAATTTTAAATTAGTTTTATGAAAAGAGCTTTTTAAAATATTGATAAATATATTGATAAATAGAAGTGTCATCTGTCAGGATCATTTGGGGGGAAATTCACTTTTTCAAAAATAAAGGTTTTTAACTGTAAATAGAAATCAAAAAATAAATATATTACCGTTTTCTAAACTCCGGTGTACAATACATTTTGGAAACGATTTTTTTCTTTTAAATAATTCCTGAATCAAAACAATTTTACATGATTCAAACCAACCCGCATGTGAAAAATTTTATCCGTTAATAAATTTGCCCATGATTATTCATAATATACATCTAAAAACATTTTTACTTTAAATAAAAACAGCCGGATAAAAATTTTTCCGGCTGAAATATTCCGTGATTATTGATGCTGAAAAATATTATTTGATCAGAACCATTTTTCTTGTTTGAACAAATGATCCTGCCTGTACTCTGTAAAAATATATTCCGCTGGCAAACTGGGCTCCGTTCCATTTGAAGCTGTAGCTTCCTGCATTTAAATTTTCATTTACCAATACATTAACTTCCCTTCCGGAAATATCAAAGATCGATAATTTTACTTTCCCTTCTGTAGGGAGATCAAATTTAATACTTGTTTCCGGATTGAAAGGATTCGGATAATTTTGAAGTAAAGCATATTCTTTCGGAATGATGCTTGAGATTTCATTTCCGCTGATAGATCCGTTGTCTGCTTCTGATGTACCTACGACAGTTATGTCCTTAATCTTGCCTTCTTCAAAGATACTTACTTTTGTAAATGGATTCTCAGGTCCTGTTCTAAAACTCAGATTTAATGGAACATCCGCAAATGAATTCGCTGAAGTTGAAAGTCTGACTTTTGCGATCAATGTTCCGGGAGCTTTTGATGATATTACCGGAAGATTTTCCTGTGAAGGAATCGGATTCACTGCTATTCTTAATATATCCTTGTCTATTGATGCATTTGTCGGCTGAGATCCCTGCGGAAGATCTGACCCGATTATCGAAAAAGTCATTTTTGCTCCTGCTCCTATTGCAGAATTGAAATTCATAAAATATTGACCCAACGCATATTCGAATTTTGAATCAGCAGGATTAGTATGCTGTAAATAAATATCGAACTCTAATGTGTTTTCCGATGTGTTCTTTAAATTCTGTACAGATAATTTGTAAGTTGGATCCCCGGCGAAACTGATGTTTAATGCCAGTACAGTAATCAATACTGTAAAGATCAATGTAGATTTAAAATTTTTCATTTTAAATACTCCGTGTTTAGATTAATGAAATAATTTTTATATGTGAAAGAATGTAAGAGGTTATTTGGCTTCTTATTCAACAATAATAAAAAAAAATGATATTAAATATACTAAAATCTTTCACGACAGAAATCTTTCGGGATAAGCTGAGTTTGTTATTTATCTGTAAAAATAAATCAATTTATTTCCCCGGGCTAAGCTCTATTCATAATTCTTTCTTACTGATTTTATTATTGAATCCGGGAATTATTTTAAAGTTTCAGGACATATCTGTTATAAATGAAGGATTTTAATTTTTTAATTAAGGTATATGAAAGCAGAAGTGAGAATTTTGGAATCAAACTAAATTTAACCTTTAATCTTCATTCCATATAAAGTAAGTTAATCAAATTTAATTTTTATATGAAATCATTCTCTAATGCAATTCTGTTTATTGCAGTTTTACTTTTAATAAATCCGAATAGTAATTCTTTTTCACAAAACATTCCGGTACATTATAATTTTGATACTACAATTACAAACTCAACAGGCAGTATCGTTGTGTATGTGAAAAATCCTTTTCCGGGAATACTAAGAATCAGCAATGTAAGAACTCTTACACCACAGTTTTATGTGACTCAGAATAATTTTGTGATAGATCCGTCTGACAGTGTTCCTGTAACTGTTTTCTTCAGGACAAATCAGAACATTACTTACAATGATTTCATAATTTTTGAAAGCGAAGACCTGAACTATTCAATAGTAGGATACTTAAATGCCACTGCAAAATATTCCGATACAAGATACGGCTTTACACAGGGTCTAATTGATGAGCCTTTAAAAATTGCGCTTAAAAGTTATTGCTCAACTAATACAAACAACAATTACACTACATCACGAACTGCCATGTTTTCAACTATTGATGACTATAATATGGATGACTCCATAGAATGTGTTTACACAGGAAGAAAGGTTTACACTACGGGAATTCCGAGCGTGAATCCGCCTCAGAGCATGAATACCGAACATACTTTCCCGCAGGGATTTTTTAATCAGGACGAACCCATGAGAAGCGATATTCATCACCTGTATCCGAGTGATGAAGTTGCAAACAACAGAAGAAACAATTATGATTTTGGAAATGTGGTCTCAAATATCACATGGGAAAATGCCGGCTCAAAACTCGGGTTTGATGCTGCCGGTAATCTTGTCTTCGAAGCAAGAGATCAGCATAAGGGCAACATTGCACGATGCCTGTTTTATTTTCTGATAAGATATCAGAATTACGGAGGCTATATGGATGCAGCGCAGGAAAACGTTCTGAGACAATGGAATCTGACTGATACGATAGACGCTCATGAAAGAATGAGAGAAAACGGAATCGAGGCATTTCAGCATAACAGAAGCCCGTTCGTCGATCATCCCGAATTCATCGACCGCATAAAAAGCACTTACTCCGTGATCCCTTTTATCCCGAGACCTGAAATTTCAGCTTCACCTTTTCAATACAGATTTGATACGCTTGCGGTCAATGATACTTCAAGCCTGATATTATCTTTGTTCAATTACGGTACAGGCAATCTTAACATAAGTTCAGTTACTTCTTCTTCTCCGCAGTTTTCTGTTACCGGATTTCCTTCCGTAATACCACAGAATGAAATTGCTTACGCCAGAATAAAATTCAGGCCCGATCAGTTCAATCAGACATTTACATCTTCGCTTTCCATACAAAGCAATGACACAACAATCTATGTGAACGTCACCGGATACAGCAACAGTACAATAGGCGTGACTACAATTTCTGCTGAGATCCCTGTAAAATATTCTTTATCACAGAATTATCCGAACCCTTTCAATCCGGTTACAAATCTGGAATTTGGAATTTCGAAATCGGGATTTGTTTCTTTGAAAGTATATGATATGCTCGGTGAGGAAATAGCTACATTAGTTAATGAAAATCTAAATCCGGGAACTTACAAATATAATTTTGATGCAACTGATCTTACAAGCGGAATATATTTTTATAAGCTTGAGTCTGAAGGGTTTCAGGAGACGAAGAGAATGATGCTGATTAAGTAATTTGTACTGCAGTACAAATTGCAGAATTATATTATTAAAAAATTTTTCTATAAATGAAAATGATTCAACACCAGAGATTACAGAAATGCATTTCTAGAACATTAGTTCTATTTTACTTACTCTTCATCTTCACCGTTACGTCTGTATTTGCTCAGACAAAAACAGCTTCTGACGGAAAATATACTTATGAATATGTTGAAAATGATCCGATGAAAACAAGAATATACACACTTGATAACGGTCTGAAGGTTTATATGAGCATAAACAAAGAAGCTCCGAGAATACAGACCTATATAGCCGTTGCAGCCGGAAGCAAGAATGATCCCCATGATGCTCAGGGATTATCGCATTATCTTGAACACATGGTTTTCAAAGGCACCGACAAATTCGGTACAAAGGATTATGAAAAAGAGAAACCATTTATTGATACGATCATTGCCCTGTATGAAATGAGAAGGCAGACCACTGATCCGGTAGAGCGAAAAAATATATATCATAAGATAGACAGCGTATCATATTTAGCATCGGAATATGCCATTGCAAATGAATATGATAAAATGATCTCATCCATAGGAGGTGCGGGAAGCAATGCATATACTTCAGTCGAACAGACAGTATATGTGTGTGACATTCCTTCCAATCAGCTGAAGAAATGGATTGAGATCGAAGCCGAAAGGTTCAGAAAACCGGTGATGAGATTATTCCATACTGAACTCGAAGCCGTATATGAAGAAAAGAACAGTGATGATGACAGGGATAAGGTCTGGGAAGCTATGATGAGCGGGCTATATCAGAAACATACTTACGGAACACAGACAACAATAGGAAGTGTGGAACAGCTGCAGAATCCCTCCATTCAGAAGATCATTGATTATTACAATGAAAAATATGTCCCCAATAATATGGCAATATGCCTGTCCGGTGATCTGGATTTTGAAAAAACGATCCGCCTGATTGATGAAAAATTCGGCGCACTTGAAAAGAAAGAAGTACCTGTATTTGTTCCGCCGGTGGAAGACCCGATCATTTCGCCGGTTATAAAAGAAGTAGTCGGACCTTCACAGGAATCAGTTATGTTCGGATACAGAATCTCAGGAGTAAATACAAGGGAAGCAGATATACTCACTATACTTGATAACATCATGAGCAACGGGAAAGCCGGGCTGATAGATCTGAATCTTAACCAGAGCCAGAAAGTAATTGATGCATTTTCTTCAACTGATATAAACAAGGATTATTCCGGGTTCTTTCTCGGCGGCAAGCCAAGAGAAAATCAGAGCTTGGAGGATGTAAAGGATCTACTGATGGCACAGATAGAAATTGTGAAGAAGGGTGATTTTCCTGACTGGCTGATACCTGCCATCATAAGCAATCTTAAGTTAGGCCACATAAGAGGTCTTGAGAGCAATGAGAACCGCGCGGATGCATTTGTATCTTCTTTTGTAATGGGAATACCCTGGGAAAACAGTGTTTTCTATATCGACAGATTATCTGAAATTACAAAACAGGATGTTGTTGATTTTGCAAAAGAAAATCTGAATAATAATTATGTGATAGTTTATAAAAGAACAGGTGAAGACAAGAACATGCAGAAAGTAGAAAAGCCCGAGATCAATCCGGTTAAAATAAATCAGAATGATAAGTCTGAATTCTTAGAGACTGTAATCTCGGAACAAACCGAAGAAATTCAGCCTGTTTTCCTCGATTTTAAAAAAGATATTCGGGAATTAAAATTAAAGAACGCCATTCCGCTTTATTATCTGCAGAACAAAACCAACGAGCTTTATGACATTCATTACATAGTTGAGATCGGTACAAATCAGAACAGGAAAATAAATCTTGCACTGGATTATTTAAACTATCTTGGGACATCAAAATTAACAGCCGTGCAGCTGCAGGAAGAATTTTATAAACTGGCAAGTTCATACAATATAAGAGTCTCGGAGGATGAGGTCACCGTCAGTCTCTCAGGGCTGAATGAGAATTTCAAAAAGGCATCTGAGCTGCTTGAAGAACTGATCTCGGATCCGAAATCAGATGAAGAAGCTCTGGCTAATTTAGTTGATGATATTTTAAAACAAAGGGAAGATGCAAAGCTTTCGAAAAGGACCATACTTTGGAGCGGGATGTTCAATTACGGAAAATACGGCAAAGACAATCCATTTACTTACAGATTATCAGAGCAGGAGCTGAAGAATATCAAATCCAAAGAGCTACTCTCTATTATAAAAAATATATTTTCTTACAAACAGCGTGTATTGTATTATGGTCCGGAAAGTTCTTCCGAGGCTGTATCTCAAATCAACAAATTCCATAAGACACCTCAGGAGTTAAAAAGTCTTCCGGTTAAAAATAAATTCACGGAAAAAGACATCACAGAAACTTCGGTATATGTTGTAAATTATGATATGCCGCAGGCGGAGATAATTATGCTTTCAAAAGCCGGAGCTTATGACAAAAGCAACGCTCCGATAATATCTCTTTATAATGAATATTTCGGCGGAGGTATGGGCTCGATCGTTTTTCAGGATCTCAGAGAATCAAAGGCTCTTGCATATGCGACATTTTCAACTTATCAAAGTCCGTTCAGAAAAGACAGATCTAATTATATAATCTCATATATTGGCACACAGGCTGATAAGCTTCCGGAATCCATGACTGCCATGACAGAGCTGATGAATAATATTCCTGAAGTTGAAATGATATTCAACAACTCCAGAAATTCGTTAATTAAACAGATACAGTCAGAGAGGATCACAAAATCGGGAATACTTTTCAGCTATGAAGGATCAAAAAAGCTGGGTCTTGATAATGACATACGAAAAGACATCTATGAAAAAATTAATGATTATCAGCTCAGTGATGTCCTCGGTTTTCAGAATAAAAATATTAAGAATAAGAAATATGTGATACTTGTGATGGGAGATGTTAAGAATCTTGATATGAAAACACTTGAAAGCTATGGAAAGGTAACTGTACTTTCATTGAAAGACATATTCGGATATTAAAAATCATAGCTGAGTTTTAAAAGTTTTTCTTTTTTAAGAATCCCGAGTTTTATGCTGTCGCTTACGTCAAAATCATAAAGCTGCGCATCCACGTAAGCATCTATAAGATTTACAACATACAGGATCAGGGAATATATTATGAAGTTATCTCTCTGATCCCTGTAAAATTCCCTGTAATACTGCAGCTGCGGATCGCCTGCGGGATTGTTAACAGTCTGCGATTCCTGATACAGAGTTTTGTAATCGAGATATTCATTATTATTATTTATCCATCCATAGACGAAATAACCTCCCAGCCCTAATATCACAGGGATCTTCCAGTATGAATGATTATACAATTGCCCGGCTCCGGGAAGTATGGCAGAATAGGCAACAGCTGTCCATGGATTTTTCTTCATTTTAAAAACAGTTTTACCGGGAGATTTTTTTTTAAGCGTATCATTCACTGAATTCATAATGTACTGTCTTTTAAAAGAAAGCTTTGAAGAAAATTCAACTGTATTTTCTTTGTCTTCAGCTGACTGCGAGTATGATTTGACCGGATAGTAAGAAAGTATAATGACAATGATAAAAAAAGCACTATGAAAACTCTTCATAGTGCTTAATATAAACTTTTTAAGTTTAATTATAAATTTCACATTTACTATTTTTCTGCGGGAGTAGTATTTACCGGAGGCTGAGTCTGGTCTTTCTGACCTTCGTTATTCTGCTGCTGGTTTTGATTCTGATCACCTGCAGGAGGCTGGGAATTATCAACCGGAGGTACATTCTGCGGCGGCATCTGCTGCTGCTGCTGACCTGCATTTTTCTGAATGATACTTTCGTCAACTGTACCTGAATTTCCAATGAGCAGATTTACGACAATACAACCAACCATAAGTACTGCAGCTAAAATAGTAGATGACTTTGTAAGAAGGTCAGATGTTCTTCTGACACCGAAAGCCATTGTAACGCTAGAACCACCAATAGGTCCTGCTAATCCGTTTCCTTTGGAAGACTGCATTAATACTACTGCTATCAGCAAAATGGAAACTAATATTAGAAATAAAATTAATATTGTAATCATAGTATGCAAAATTACACTTATATGCCTAAAATTACAAGTCAGAGATTGAAATATTTTTCGAGATTATCTCACAGCTGTCCAAAACTTTGAAAAAAAAGATATTGTCTGAGATATTTTTTCACTATCCATCCAACCCCTGTTCATATTCAACCTCTGTCCAGACAGATTTAATATGTTGATATAAATTATGGAGTTCCATATACATTGAACAACCCCACACCCAATCCCATTAAGTTTTGGACATAAACTTCCGAAGTCTCAATTACTTTCTTAAAATCCTTGAAGCGCTGTAAAAAGACTTCGGAAGTTTTTCAGTTTTGATCCCTGTAAATTTAATGAACCTGTGAAGTCAGCGGATTTGCAAGAATGTAAAGAACATTTTCCGGAACAAAATATAAATTTGTTAAGTATCAAAGAAAATTTAAATTAACAATATTATGAAAGCACAAAAATTTATCCTCGTTATTTTCACTTTTGCATTACTCAGCGGATGCGGAAATAAAAACGGAAGATCTTTTGATTCAGATACAAAAAGTTCAGGAATTCAGACAGAACTAAGCCTGCCTACTACAGCAGAAGATAACATTCAAAACCCCTCTTTAAAAAAAATCTCACTTGATGTTACCGAACCTGTCATAAAAGACAGGATGATCATAAGAAAAGGAACTATGAGTCTTGAAACTGAAAAGTTTGACGAGAGCGAAAAAACGATCAGCGGACTTGCAGCCGGACTTAACGGTTACATTACAAACTCAGGCTCATCGACAAATACATCCGGTAAGAAACAGGGAAAGATCGAGGTCAGGATCCCATCAAAGAATTTTGATGAGTTCATTTCCGAAGCCGGAAAAACAGGGAAAGTAATGTCTCTGAACGTAACCGGCAATGACATCACGGAAGAGTTCATTGACATTGATGCCAGATGTAAAACCCAGAAAGCTCTTGAAGACAGACTCATAAAGCTTTTAGATGAAAAAGCAGCTAAGTTAACGGATGTTGTTGAAGTTGAAGAAAAACTTGCAGGTGTAAGAGCTCAGATAGAATCAATGGAAGGAAGAATGAGATTTCTGAAAAGCCAGTCTGAATATTCCACTCTTACTATTTCAATATTCGAACCCTCTCTTCTTCAGACATCCACCGGCGGCGGTTTTTTCTATGAGATTGAAGAAGCTTTCAAGAAAGGTCTTAACGGATTTACTGATGTACTTACGGGATTGATCACCTTTGTAATTGCTTTTTCACCTGTCCTTTTAATCGGATCTTTAATGCTTCTGACAATAAGAAAATATTTCAGAAAAAGGAAAATCAAAAAAGCAGACATTCCGCTTACTGCATAATTGAACCGGATTTTCGGAGACGCAATGCATTGTGTCTCTGAAATAAAAGTTTACGGAAAAACATTTACTACAATAGAGAAAAATTTTACCCTTAATAATATAGGGTTGCTGCATTAGTTTGCACAGTGAAAGATCAGAATATAAAAGGCAGAGGATCACAGTTCAATCTTCCGAACCGTTTCGAGGAAATTCATCTTGACCATTCGGATCATGATGAGATCCCGGCCGATGAGTTTGGTGAAGAGGAAAAGAAAATTCCGACAGTATTTTATAATGATCATTCAAGATCGGTACTTGTTAAGAACAATAGTCCGGATCTGGGTTTAGGGTACAGTATTAATCCATACAGAGGATGTGAACACGGCTGCATATACTGTTATGCAAGACCGACACACGAGTATCTCGGATTTTCCGCAGGTCTTGATTTTGAAACAAAGATAATGGTCAAGCAGGATGCAGCTGAACTGCTGGAAAAAGAATTCCTGAAAAAGAGCTGGACTCCTCAGTCGGTTTTTTTTTCCGGAAATACTGACTGTTATCAGCCCGCTGAAAAGAAACTTGAGATCACGCGAAAATGTCTTGAAGTATTTCTGAAATTCCGGAATCCTGTTTCTGTTATAACCAAGAATGCACTGATACAGAGAGATACAGATATTCTGAAAGAGCTTTCGAAAATGAATCTTATCAGAGTTGTGATATCCATTACAACATTAAAAAAAGAACTGCAGAGAAAAATGGAGCCAAGGACTTCATCACCGTCAATGAGACTGCAGACAATAGAATTCCTGACTGACAGGGGTATCTCAGCCGCCGTGAATGTAGCACCTATAATCCCAGGTCTTACCGATGAAGAGATCCCTTCAATATTAAAAGCCGCTTCCGAAAGAGGAGCTAAACTTGCCGGCAGGGTAATGCTTCGACTGCCGCATTCCGTAAAAGAGCTTTTCACGGACTGGGTCAGCAGGGAATATCCTGAGAGAGCAGACAAGATTCTCAACAGGATCAGGGATCTTCACGGAGGAAAGCTTTATGACAGCAGTTACGGAACAAGACTCACAGGCGAAGGCAAATGGGCAGAAACTGTTCAGAGGATATTCGAGACTAATTGCAATAAATATAACCTCAACAAAGAAAAAATTCCATTAGCCACTCATCTTTTCAGAATTCCACCGGAATTATCAAATAAAGACCAATATGATCTGTTTATCTGATCTATCATTTTTCTCTAATTCACAATACTTAATACATAAACTGGCATAGCCAGAACCAAAAAAGTTTTAAATGCTCGT
>CAZLOL010000115.1:0-12185 GCA_964561045.1 uncultured Ignavibacteriaceae bacterium
AAAAAAACGAGCATTTAAAACTTTTTTGGTTCTGGCTATGCCAGTTTAAGAATTAGGAATTTATGTAGGTTTAAATTAATCTTAAAAGAATACCTAGCCAATAAGAATTGAAGAAATTAAGTAATTAGATATAAATAATATCCATACTCTATACTTTTTATCTTTGAGACTTAGTGGTTAATTTTTAAAAATGAAATACATCGTGGTTAATTTTAAAAAATTACATGCAGCCAATAAACATCTCTGATTTCGAAAAACACGCTAAGGAAAAACTTCCGCAGATGGCTTATGATTATTATTCCAGCGGAGCGAATGATGAAATCACCTTAAAAGAAAATACCGAAGCTTATAAAAGAATTTTTCTGAAATACAGAGTGATGGTTGATGTAAGCAACATAGATATGTCAACGGAGGTTCTCGGACATAAAATATCTATGCCCCTGATGATTGCACCGACTGCATTTCATAAAATGGCACACACTGAAGGAGAAACTGCTGTTGCGAAAGCTGCCGGCGCTGCAGGCACTATAATGATACTGAGCACGCTTTCTAATTCAGATGTAGAGGATGTAGTCAAAGCATCATCGGGTCCTGTCTGGTTTCAGCTATATGTTTATAAGGACAGGGGAGTAACTGAAGATCTTGTAAAAAGAGCTGAGGATGCCGGATGCAAAGCTATCGTCCTGACAGTAGATGCGCCTTTCTTAGGATTAAGAGAAAGAGACGTCAGAAATAAATTCAATCTTCCGCCGGGGATTACAGTTAAAAATTTACTTCCGGTTAATAAAGATAAACTTCCTGAATCAAATGAATCAAATCTTTCTGTTTATGTTCAGGAACATCTGGATCCTTCGCTTTCATGGAAAGATGTTGCCTGGCTAAAGTCTATTACCAAGCTTCCTTTATTCATAAAAGGGATATCATGTAAGGAAGATGCAGTGCTTGCCATAGAATCAGGAGGTGACGGAATAGTTGTTTCAAATCACGGCGGAAGACAGCTTGATACATGTCGTGCTACAATTGATGTCTTGCCGGAAATAGCAGATGCTGTTCATGGTAAAACTGAGATCTTGCTGGACGGCGGTATCAGAAGAGGAACTGATATTTTCAAAGCAGTTGCTCTCGGCGCTAAGGCTGTTCTGATCGGAAGACCGGTTATCTGGGGGCTTGCTCATGACGGAGAACAAGGTGTGAGATCTGTTCTGGAAATTTTAAGGAAAGAGCTTCATCTTGCAATGGCACTTTGCGGATGCGATTCGGTGAAGAAAATTAAGAAAGACTTTATAGTTTAAATAAGTTAAAAGTTATATATTAATTAGCAGGTGAAAATTTTAACTAATAATTATAAATCAACAATCGTAAATCCAAAATCGTAAATCAAAAGAAAAGTCCTGCACCGAAAGTAAGTTTGTTATCTGCTCTTTTTCTTCCTACTGAAACAACATTGTCGAAAGTATACAGATAGATAGAATTTAATCTGAACACTTTTGTTAATGGCACTTCAATAGTTCCCTCTATGTAGAAATTTGCTTTTGAAAAATAATTTACTACCGGCTGATACATACCCACAAAAATAATATTCATATGCTTATCTATCACAATCTGTTTTGTTTTAAGTCGAAGGGAAAATCTGATCTCCTTACTTTTTGAATTTCCCGGTTTATCCTGAAGATTTAAATAATCATAAATCAGTGCCAGAGAAACAGATGACCTGTGATCTTTATTAGGGAGAAAGGTATATTTCATGCCGCCTCCGGTTTGTGAACGAAGATCAATACCTTTTGAGTAATTATATTCAGCATACTGAAGCAGGAACGGTGAAAAGATATCCTCATAATAAAGATCCGCAGTAAGTGCTCCGTAATATGTATTGTCATCTTTCGCGCCCCTGTTCTCTCCGTAACTTCCGGACAAAAGCAATATGGTCTCTAAAGTCCTGCTGATTTTTTTAACATTCCCTTTTCCCTGAACAAGAAATTTATTGGTGTTGCCGGATTGATACAGACCTGTAAAGATAAGCTCACCTGACCATTCAGATTTAACGGAATCTTTCTTCTGTGAATATAAAATACCTGAAGTCAGGAAGAAGATAACTGCAAGAAGTACTTTAACAAATTTCATTAAACATTATTAAATTTAAAAACAAAAATAAATTAATGTTTTGAATTAAAATATGTTAAAAAAAACTTGATAATAAAAAGCCCTGACAGGTTATAACCCGTCAGAGCAATGGAGGGTTGTTAATGTAAAAAGTAAAACTTCAGTTCTTATACTTTATAGTATAAGTAAATTCCCTTCCTGAGTAATCAGGACTTGTCCATAGATTCAGAGAATTCAGTTTTGCTATGACATTTTCAACAAGATCTTCATTTACGCCTTTAATATCCTTGAAAATGATCCTGCCTTCTTTTGTCACGGTTGTTATTACCTTTACATTGCCGTTGAGATCTTTGCTTTCAAACTTCAGGTAAGGAGTTTTTAAAACTTCTCTTACTTCCTGAATGATCTGATCATTCAATTCCGAAACCTTGCTTCCTGCAACTATGTCGGCTTTTGAAATATCAGCCCTGATAAGTATAAGGGATAAGAATAATATTGAAAATATTGTTTTGAGTGTTTTCATGGCTTGTTACTCCTTAAAATATTGTTTGGGAAATCACTTACTAAATTAGACGGAATGTATTGAGGAAAGTTTCAATTTGTTTCGGACCGAATCAAATTAAAAAAATTATATGGAGTAAAGAACGTTTAAAGTTCTATTAAAAAGGAACAGATTATTTATTTTTAAGTACCCAGTGTGCGTCTTTGAAGAAAATCATTTATTATTATTCAAAGTTCAGAAAATGCTTTCTTCAGATTCCGGATCCATCCTTTATATTTGGTCCTTCTTACAGGAGTGCCTCTGAACAAATCATTAAAATTCTCTTCGCTGAGTTCAAGAAATTCATCATAGGTCTTGTTTGCAAGCTCCGGGCGGGGATAAAAATTAATATCATTCGTAAAGAATTTGTTTTCATTGAACGGGCAGACATCCTGACAAATATCACAGCCGAATATCCATCCGCTGAGATCAATCTCCTCAGGAATCTCATTTCTGTTTTCTATAGTCTGATATGAAATGCACTTATTTGAATCGAGTTTGTATTCTTCATAGATCGCACCGGTTGGACATGAGTTAATGCACATCGAACAGCTTTTGCACATATCTTCTATTGGATTGTCATATTCCAGTTCAGCATTCAGTAAGATCGTTGCAATAAAAAAGTAACTTCCGAAACCGGGATTTATCACGTTTGTATTTTTGCCCATCCAGCCAATACCGCTTCTGACAGCCCACGCTTTATCCATTACGGGACCGTCATCTACATAATATCTTGCTTTTATACCTTCCTCAATCTTTTCAATTTCTTTACAAAGAGTTTTTAATTTATTTTTAATAATTTTGTGATAATCCCTTTTACCCCATGCATATCTGGAGATCTTCGGAATTCTTTTATCATCAGAATGCGGGACAGGAGTATCATATAAATATGCAAGTGAGATCACTGATCTGATATCTTCCATTATCAGCCCCGGATCAATTCTTTTTTCAAAAGATTCTTTCATCCAATTCATATCTGCATTTCTTCCTTCATCAAGCCATTGTTTCAGGTATAAACCTTCTTCTTTTAAAACCGATGCTTTAGAAATACCGGCTTTAATAAACCCGGCATCCAGACATTTTTGATTAATTAAATATTTAAGATTATTTTTCAATAAGGAGAGCTAAATGTTAAATCTAAAATCACCAATCTAAAATCTAAAATCAAATCTCTTTTCCTCCGGTTTTTTCACATAGATCCAGTCATCAATGATTTTCAATTCGAAAGTCCTGAGCTTGCATCCCATCTTTGTAGGCTGCTCACCGGTTGAAAGATGAAACTGAAAACCATGAACCGGACATGATACATACATCTCTTCCACATATCCCTCATACATCTGTGAAGTGTGATTGTGCGGACATATATTATCAACTGCAAAATATTCTTCACCGACTCTGAATACTGCAATTTCATTCTCATCATCAAGCTGAAATCTTTTTCCTTTGCGGTTATAGATATCCGAAGTCTTGCATATTTTTACATAGTCATTTTTCATTTATGTAAAATAAACAACTTCTTTCCAAAATTAAGGTTAGTTAATTGGTTGATTGTGTTAATTATATTGATTTGTTGATTAGTTGATTAATTGTTTTTTAAAATCCTTCCCTTACCAATCCCTGTGAGTTAATATGAATTATTATTAATTGTTTTATGAAATAGACACAATTACATATAACGAAACAGAATGTAATTTGCCAACCAATCAACACAATTATCTAATTAACTAAATATCTAATCTTCTGTTCATTATATTTGTACAGAAAGATTCTTAAAAAAATGCTAATAATATTAATATCAAATAAACAGATGAAGAAAATTATATCATTAATTATTTTTTCATCATTTATATTTTCATCTGCACAATCTCAGTATAATTATTCATCTATAAATAATAACGGCAATACCTATTCTTCCGGCGTTCCATTCAGACAGACGGGGGATCAGAATCAGCTACTCCCGAATACAATATTAACAGTCCTTCCTCACGATGGCTCGCATTCCAGACACAGCTCGCCTCAGACTTTATACAGATTTGCAAGATGTTATTTTTTGATACTGGCTTCAGAAATGTCCGCTTCGGGATTCCCTTCCGGAGAGCATATCACATCGATCGGATACAACTATCAGTACGGAACGGATATTTCTACAACAGGTTATTTTAAAGTTTATTTTGAGAATACCTCAGACATCACAAACAATAAGAGCATGAACTGGAATCAGGCAGTTTCATCTATGACACTTGTTAATTCAGACTCACTGAAAATTCAGTCTGCTTCGGGTATATTCGATATTCCGCTTAATAATTCTTCTGCATTTACTTATACAGGCGGAGGTATATATGTGGCTTTTGAATATTCTAATCCGTCCGGTACTCTTTCAACTTATTCAAATGTATGCTGGACAAACAGAGTTATTCCGGCTCCAATACTGAAGTCTTCACAATCTGATGACAGCATAAGAGTAATTGCGACAGGAACTTCGAATCTAAGACCGGAAATGAGATTCGGTTGTGACAAATCTGATATTGTCTCAACAGGAATTATTTATTCTATGGGAATGACAGGTTCAAATCCATGTAATGATTCGGGCGAAGTAAATTTTACTTTAAATCATTTAAGAAATATTTCGGATACAATTACAGTGATTACAAAAATAAAAAATATTTATACAGGAATTGTCAGACATGAATTTACTGACATTATTTTAAGTGACACGGCTGAAAGCATAAACATAACTCACAATATTCCATCGGCAGATAATGCCGGCATTGATTCCATTCTTGTATCTGCTTATGCTGCCGGTGAACAAACGACAGTAAATAATTTTTCAAAATATGTGCGGCATAATTCAGTGAATTCATGGAGTCATTATATCCCTTCTTCTCCACCTACAGGTGCAGTGGGACTCAATGTCGGGACAGGTGACTGTGTTGCAAAATTCTTTACTGGCTGCAGTCTTACCATTTGTTCAGTGGAATTATCATTTTTTGCTGAATCCGGCTGGGGTAATACTCCATACAAAGTGATCATCTATGCTGCAGACGGACCTGAAGGAAAGCCGGGTACATTGCTGCATATTTCACCGCCTCGTATCTCGCCTCCCGGCACAACAGGTGTAGTAAAAAAACCTGTTTATATTTTAAATGAACCTGTGATAATTCCGGAGGGATATTATTATGTCGGTTATGCACAGACTGCGGAAAGAAATTTAAGGATCACATATCAGATCGAATATCCAATCAGAGAAAATACATTTTACAGTACAACATCAACAGGTTCCGGAGTCTGGTATCCGTTCGGTGAAATTTCACCTTACAGAATAGATGTCGCTCCAAGGACATATCTATCTCTAAAACTGAAAGCGTATTTGCAGGGATTTTATGACAGTGATAAAATGATTCCGGATACAGTTAAAGTTTTACTGAGAAATTTATCTTTTCCATACAGTGTCGTTGATTCCGCAAATTCAGTACTTGACTCTAACGGTACAGGACTTTTTAATTTTGTCAATGCGAGTTCTGACTCCTGTTATTTCTTTGAAGTGAGACACAGGAATCACATCAGAACATTCAGTAATAACTTATGTGAGAAACTCAATGGTTCACCTTCAGTATATGATTTTACAACTTCTGCTTCAAAAGCATTCGGTAATAATATGATATACGTTCCGGGAAATTCTTCTCCCGGCGGATTTGCATTTTATGCAGGTGACTGCAGTAAGGACGGAAATATAGATCTGGAAGATATCGCCTTTATATACAATGATGCTGTTAATTTCAAAACCGGTTATGCAATAACTGATATGACCGGAAATAATATTTCTGATCTTGATGATCTGATACTGACCTATAATAACTTACTGAACTTTGTCAAAGAGGTCGTTCCCTGAACATATTATTGTTGTGTTAATTCATTTTAATTCAAACAGTTAATAGGTAAATTCCAATAATAATTTCAAAAGCAATTTCATTTAATTCCCCTCATAATAATTGAAAGTTCATATGACCAGTCTAAATTTCATAAAGCTAACTTCTATATTCCTTATTGTAATAATTTCAAAATTTATAATTGTTTTTAATTCTGAAGCTCAGGAGATCGAACCGAGGTTTTATGCAAATATTCCCATGGGTTTCAATGCTCTGGCGCTCGCATATACATATTCGACGGGTGATATTGTTACAGATGCTTCATCTCCGATAAAAGATCTTGAAATATCTTCAAGCACTCCTGTACTTGGATATGTAAGGACATTCAGTATTCTGAAATGTTTAAGCAGAATTCAGGTCAGTATTCCTTACACGTTTCTTTCAGGAAATGCCAGGCTCCGGGGTATGGATACAAGCGGTACCCGATCCGGATTTTCTGATGCGAGGATCAGATTCGGAATTAACTTTTACGGATCACCTTCTTTATCCCCGGCAGATTTTGCAAAATATAAACAGGGAAGGATCATCGGATCAAGCCTTGTTATTTCTGTTCCTGTCGGGCAATATTACCCGGATAAATTAATAAATCTTGGATCCAACAGATGGGGTTTCAAGCCCGAGATTGGCATATCAAATAACTTCAGCAGGTTTTTTGTTGAAGCTTATGCAGGCGTGTGGTTCTATACAAAGAATAATGAATATATTAAAACAAATACTTTAAGCCAGAATCCGTTATTAAGTTTTCAGTTTCATATCAGCTATCTGTTTCCAAACTTCATGTGGATTGCTTTGAATTCAAATTATTCAAATGGCGGACAGACTTCTCTCAACGGGGAAAGTAATAATGATTATCAGAATAATGTAAGAATTGGAGTTACATATTCCACTCCGATTACAAAAAATCTGTCAGCAAAACTTCAGTATCATGCAGCGGCAGAAACCCGGAGCGGAGGGAATTATAAAATAGCAGCACTGACTTTACAGTATACCTGGTTTTAAATATTTGAAAATTGGAATTTCGGATTTGGAATTTGTTTCTCCGAAGATTTTTGTTTTACCGTGGAATGAATTTTATAGAATGAACTCTCCAATATTTAATCAAAAAGACAAATAAAAAAAGCCGGATAATCTCTCACCCGGCTTATACTTATTACCTAATACCTAATACTTACTACTTAATATCGAACACTCTGTCCAGCCTCGCTATCTTCATCAGATCCCTGACATTCGCATTCACATTCTGAAGTATCAGCTTCCTGTTTTTTTCACGTTCAAGTCTTTCCGATAAAAGCAGCACTGACAATCCTGAACTGTCGCATTTGGTAACATCTTTCAGGTCAATTATGAACTGATTGTCAATCTCCTTCTGCAAAAAAATAAGTTCAGCTTTTAGAGGAGCTGATATCTCGTGATCAAGCGTCTTTGATTCAAGCTTGAAGATAGTTTTGTCTTTCTGTTTGTCTATTTCGAATTTCATTTTTTTATGCTTTAGGTTTAGCAGTTTCCTTAGGAAGCAGAACTTTCCTGCTGAGTTTTAATTTGCCTGAATCATCTATTCCCATAAGTTTCACCTGAACCATCTGTCCGACCTTAAGAACATCCTCGACTTTCATTACTCTCTTATTATCTATCTCTGAAATATGAAGCAGCCCTTCCTTACCCGGAATTATCTCGACAAAAGCACCGAAGTCTTTTATACCTTTTATCTTACCTTCATATATCTTTCCTATCTCCGGAACTTCCGTCAGTCCTTCGATCATCTTCCTTGCAATGGCTGCCTGTTCTTTATCAACAGCTGCAATTGTAACTACACCTTCATCATCAATATTTATCTCTGCGCCGCTTTCTGCAATGATATGCCTGATGGTCTTTCCGCCAGGTCCTATTACAGCTCCGATCATTTCTTTCGGAATGCTCATAGAATACAGGTGCGGTGCGTATTTTGATATAGATTCTCTTGGTGTATCAAGTGTCTTCTGCATTTCTCCAAGAATATGAAGTCTGCCATCTCGTGCCTGTGCAAGAGCTTTCTCCATTATGTCAAAAGAAATTCCTCTGATCTTTATATCCATTTGTATGGCAGTTATGCCTTCGGTTGTACCTGCAACTTTAAAATCCATGTCTCCGAAATGATCCTCATCTCCGAGTATGTCAGAAAGTATTGCAACACTGTCATTTTCTTTTATCAGTCCCATTGCAATTCCTGCAATAGGTTTCTTCAGTTTCACACCTGCGTCCATCAATGCGAGCGATCCTGCGCAAACTGTCGCCATGGATGATGAACCGTTGGATTCAAGTATATCAGAAAGTATTCTTATAGTATAAGGAAACTCCTCTTCTGAAGGAAGCAGATTCTTTAATGCTCTCTCTGCAAGATTTCCGTGACCGATCTCTCTTCTTCCCGGTCCGGGTCTTCCGCCGACTTCACCTGTACTGAAAGGCGGGAAATTATAATGCAGTATGAACCTTTTAGTCGTAAGCTCTTTCAAACCTTCAATCATCTGCTCGTCTCTCTTTGTTCCTAGTGTTACGGTTGTAAGACTTTGTGTCTGTCCTCTGGTAAACAGAGCTGACCCGTGCGTTCTCGGCAGCACCGCTACTTCACTTGTGATCTGTCTGATATCTTTCATTCCTCTTCCGTCTAATCTTTTGCCTTCATTAAGTATCATATCTCTCATCACTACATATTGTATGTCGTGAATTATATTCGCAAGCTTCTTTTCCTGTTCGGGATATTTTTCCGCAAGCGCTGTAATTACTTTATCATATATCTCTTTGTTCCTGTCTCTTCTTTCTTCTTTAGAAAGTATTGTTCCGGTTACTGTTTTAATATCAGCTTCGCAGATATTCTTTACATCATTTGTCATTTCTGTCAGATCTTCCGCAGGATTCAGTTCGCGTTTTTTCTTTCCGATCTCCTTAGCAAACTCCTTCTGGAATTCACATATCTCTGCAATATACTTATGTCCGAACTTTATAGCTTCAAGGAAATCAGCTTCTGATATCTCTCTTGCTTCGCCTTCTACCATCATTATCGAATCGGTTGTACCGGCAATAGTGATATCAAAATCTCCCTGTTCTACCTGATCATAAGTAGGATTGATTATGAGTTCTCCGTTAAGTCTTGTAACGCGCACTTCGCTGATCGGATCTTCAAAAGGTACATCGGATATCATAAGACATGCTGAAGCGCCTATTGCTGCAATAACATCCGGATCATTTTCTCTGTCGGAAGAATATACAGAACACAGTATCTGAACTTCATTAAAGAATCCTTCCGGAAACATTGGTCTTATTGGTCTGTCTATGAGTCTTGAAGAAAGTATTTCCTTCTCTGTTGGTCTTGCTTCGCGCTTAAAGAATCCGCCGGGGATCTTTCCGACCGAAGCTGTCTTTTCTCTGTAGTCAACCGTTAGCGGGAAAAAATCCTGCCCGGGTTTTGCTTCATCTGAAGCCGTAACAGTGCATAATACAAAACTGTCATCAAGCGATATCAGTACCGCTCCGTGTGCCTGCTTTGCCAGTCTTCCTGTTTCAAGCGTAATTGTCTTACCGCCTATTTCTAAACTTTTTGTGTGGGACATTTATTTTTCTTTCGTTTAATTATTTTCTTATCTCTAATTCCTTGATTATCTTTCTGTATCTTTCAACATTCGTGTTCTCAAGGTATCTGAGAAGTTTTCTTCTTTTTCCTACCATCTGAAGCAGTCCTCTTCTGGAATGATTGTCCTTTTTGAATTTGCTGAAGTGCTCTGCAGAGAGATCGTTTATTCTCTTTGTCAGTATCGCGACCTGTACTTCCGGCTTTCCCGAATCTTTATCGTTTGCGCCGAACTTTGTTACTATTTCCTGTTTTTGCTCTTTTGTTAATGGCATTTTCTTTTGTTAATGTTTATTATTTTTTAAAATTGCTGTTTCGTTTATTATTTTACCGGTGCTTTCTTTATCAAGAATCAGCTGCTTCACAAGCTCTTCCAGTGTATTAAATTTCTTTTCATCCCTGATGTAATCAATGAAATTCACTCTGATCTTCTTTCCGTAAATGTTTTCAAAGAATTCAAAAATGTTTACTTCAAGCTTGATTGACTCATCATCCGTAACGGTCGGGTTCTTTCCAATGCTCATCATTCCGAAATATTTCTTTCCGTCAACTTCTGTTTCCACAGCATAAACGCCTATCTTCGGGATCAGTTTGTATTCGCTGGAAATTTCAATGTTGGCAGTGGGATACCCGAGTTCCTTGCCGAGTTTCTTACCCTCAGTTACTTTTCCTTCAATGGAATAATATCTCCCGAGAATCCTGCTTACTTTCTTAACATCACCTTTTTCACAAAGCAGATTTCTGATGACTGTGCTGCTTATATGCTCGCCTTCTATTTTGAACTCATCAACTTTATCAACCGTAAAATCATACTTTTTAGAAAGCAATTTCAGAGTATCGAAATTTCCTTCACGGTTCTTTCCGAACATGTGATCATATCCTAGGATAAGATCATTAAGGCCGATTTTATCTATTAGATAATTTTTGTAAAAATCTTCTGCGGTGGTTTCGGAAAATTCCTTTGTGAATTTAATAACATAAACAATGTCAATGTTCAGTTTATTGAAGATATCAAGCTTTTCTTCAAGAGTCGTAAGAATTTTAATGTTGCCTGTTTTATTTCTAAGAACAATCTGCGGATGCGGTTCGAAAGTGATCACTACACTTCTTAAACCTTTCGCAGTTTTTACTGAATTTAATTTCTCTATTATTTCCCTGTGACCGAGATGAATTCCGTCAAACGTCCCAACTGTTACAGCGCTTTTCTTGTCGTATTCAAATTCATTGATATCGTTTATTACCTGCATTAATTTAAACTTTACTGTAAACTGTTTTTTTACCGCAGAGACAAAGAATTCATAGAGATAAGTTCTGAAAGAATTAAATAGTAATTATTAAAATTCAGGTTAAGTGAATTTCCAGATGCTCTTTATCATCTCAGTGACTCTTTGTCTGTATTGCAAATTAATTCAGTTCAGATTTTTTACGGCTTCTTTTATTTTATCAAAATTCACCTGCACACCCGGATTATCAGTTATCTCAATATATTTGATGAGCCCGTCTTTTCCGACAAGAAACACCGATCTCTTAGAAACATTCTTCATGCCGTGCGCAAATGCTTCATGAACCACATCATATTTTTCAATGACTTCCTTGTTAAAATCACTGAGAAGCGGATATTTTATATTGTTTTGTTTTGCAAATGCTTTCTGAACGAACGTACCGTCTACGCTGATACCGATTACTTCTGTATCTCCTCCTGAAATATCTCCGTAAGATTCCTCAATTGTACACATTTCCGTCGTGCATCCACCCGTAAAAGACTGCGGGAAAAAAAGAATAAGTACATTTTTCTTTCCAAGATAAGAACTTAATGATATTTCAGCAAGATCATCGGATGGTGTGAAAGAAGGTAATTTGAAATCAGGCGCTTTATCACCTATTTTTAATGCCATATTGTGTATTTATTTTGATTTTTGTATTTATTAAGCATTAAAGATAAGCAATTGGGATTTTATTAACAATCCGATATGAAATGCAAACTTTACAAACTTTACAAACTCTACAAACTTTACAA
>CAZLOL010000116.1:0-12181 GCA_964561045.1 uncultured Ignavibacteriaceae bacterium
AGCAATTTTAAAATTAATTTTTAACATATAGACATTCTCATAGCCCCCTCCCCTTTTTGTTTTTCAAAGGGCTGGGGGGTGGGGTTGCTCAATGTGTTTGGAACTCTCCATATCAATATCAAACAAAATAAATCGTTTTGGACGGATGTGATCTTTTGCCAATGTCATCCAATTTGAATACTATATAATTGAGTTTTGAGTTCATTCATTCAACTATAATTATCTTTTATCTTATACAGAAACTCTTTTGCCGCTTCATATTCATTCGGGATCACTCCTTCAAGTATTGCTTCCTCTATCTTATGCTTGATGACCCCGACTTTCCTGCCGGGCTCGAGTCCGCAGATCTTCATTATTTCATCGCCTCTCACGGGTGACTGGAAATTCCTGAGTTCATCTTTTTCCTGAACTTCCATTATTTTCTTTTCCACGATCTCATAATTATTCATGAACTTGCTTACCTTATCCGGATTCTTTGATGTAATGTCCGCCCTGCATAATTTCAGAAGATCCTCAAGCTCCTCCCCAGCTTCGGCTGCTAATCTCCTGATTGCAGAATCTGTAACTTCATCACTTGCAAGAGGAATGGGACGCAAATGCATTCTTACGAGCTTTTCCACATATGACAGCTTTGTCATTGGTAATTTCATTCTTATGAAGATCTTCTTCATCATCCTGGCGCCAACTTCTTCATGCGAGTGAAATGTCCAGCCGGTTCCTTCAACGAACTTCTTTGTTCTTGGCTTCGCAATATCATGTACAAGCGCGGCAAACCTCAGCCAGATGTCATCTGTTGTTTTTGAAATATTGTCCACAACTATCAGCGTGTGATAGAATACATTCTTATGATGAAAATCATTTCTCTGATCAACTCCTTCAAGCTGTGATATCTCCGGAAATATAATGTCCATCACGCCGGATTTAAAAAGCAGATCAAGTCCGATGGAAGGCTTATCGCTCATAAGTATCTGCAGAAATTCATTTGTTATCCTCTCCTGTGATACAACACCTTCATCCTTAAGTCTCCTGTTCATCTTCATTATTGCCTGAAATGTCTTCTCTTCAATCTTAAAATTCAGCACAGACGCAAATCGTATGGCGCGCATTATCCTGAGCGGATCGTCTTCAAATGTTTTTTCGGGATCAAGAGGTGTTTTAATTATCCCGTTTTGAATATCACTGAACCCGCCATAGATATCCGTTAGTTCACCGAAATTGTCTTTATTGAGTCCCAGTGCAAGCGCATTGATGGTGAAGTCTCTTCTTGAAAGGTCTTCTTCGAGTGTGGCTGTTTCAACTATGGGTTTTCTGGAATTTCTATGGTAGCTTTCCCTTCGTGCCGAGGCAAATTCTATTTTAGTGTCATCTAACTTAAGCAGTGCTGTTTCGAAATTTTTATATACTGCATCAAGTCCGGTACTGAAATGTTTTGCAACTATTTCAGCAAACTTAATACCGTCACCGACCACCATTATATCAACATCATTATCTTCCTTACCAAGTTTAAGATCTCTTACAAATCCTCCTACAACAAATACTCTGTAATTATTTTCATCTGCAATCTTTCCGATCTTTTTAATATTGTTGCTCCGGATCTCTAATTTCATTTCACATCCTGATCGTTTCTACTGTAATAATCCTGTCTGTTTCACTTTCACCGGGAATGCTGATAATATTATACATCTTATTCTGATCATCAGTAAGAGGTACGCACGCTGCCGAGCTGTTGATATAGGTAACGCCTTTGAGATTATATATATGATTGACATGAGTATGTCCGTGCAGCACTATATTTACTTTCTCTTTTTTGAAAAGATCGATAAGCCGGTTCTTATTATACAGCTTCATTTTGTAATTGACTGACTTCAGCCATAGTGAATGAGCGGGATATTCATCGCTTAATTTTATTCTGTTAAAATGATGGTGTATCAGAACTATCTTATACTTGTTCTTTATTTCTTCTGATGACAGGATCTTCTTTAATTTTTTATAATCTTCATTGCTTACCGCTCCGTTTGATCCTTCAGGGTTCTTATCAATTGACCACTTGTCCATTGAATTGATTCCTATGATCGCGATATTCTCTATCACTTTCAGAAAAGGAAAAGTAATGTTTTCCGGAAATGTGTCTTTAAATGTTTCAGTAAAATTTTCAAGATTCTTTTCTATATCAGTCTCTTTGCATATGAGAGGAAAAGTGAAGAACATGACACTTGATGGCGCTCCTCCGAAAACATCGTGGTTGCCCGGGATCACACTCAGCTTTTCAGGTGTCAGAATTTCAAAATGAGAAAGAATCTCTTTTACATAATGGAACTCCCTGAGTTCGGGATTCTCAACAAGATCACCCGTTATGACAATATGACTGCATTCTCTTTGTTTGATATCATTGAGAAGCCTGACTAAAGTTTTTCCGTGCTCGTTCTTGTCGTTGAAGCTTATGTGAGTATCAGAGATGTGCGCTATTTTATACATAGTGATGTGCTATTTTTTGTTACAAAATAAGAAATTAATACAACTAATTAAACATAAGCATATAACTCAGACAATTGTATTTTCTTCAAAACAATCAACACAATTAACACATTCAATATAATTAACTAAATCTCAAACTCTGTCATCTTCAATTTTCTTCACGATCTCATTTGCCACTTCAAGCGCCTGAAGCCCGTCCTCGAGCGTTACAATCGGCTCAAGATCATTTACAATTGCATCTATGAATTTATTCATTTCATATTTCATTGAGTTGACTTCCTTTACCGGCGGCTTTTCATAAAATATTTTAACTTTGTTTTCTCCCTGTATGAATTCTGTCAAAGCCAGACTGTTACTGTTATCTGATTTACCGTCATCAAGCCGGAATACTTCCGAAGTATTCTGAAGAAAGTCTATCGAAATATACGCAGACTTCTGAAACAGCCTCATCTTTCTCATTTTATTCAGCGAAATCCTCGAAGCCGTAATATTTGCCACGCAGCCGTTCTCGAATTTTATCCTGGCATTTGCTATGTCAATCTTGTCTGTAATTATTGCCACTCCGTTTGCATCTATGCTTTTTACTTTTGACTTTACTAAATTCAGTATTATATCAATGTCATGTATCATCAGATCCTGAATGACGGAAACATCCGTTCCCCTGGGATTGAACTGCGCCAGCCTGTGCGTCTCTATGAACATCGGCGCAAGATTGTAATTATCAAGTGCGAGTATTGCTGCATTGAATCTTTCTATATGTCCTATCTGAATCTTTATTTTCTTTTTTTCCGACAGCTTTAATAATTTTTCGGCTTCTTCAGTTGTATCGGTTACTGGTTTTTCGATGAATGTATGAATGCCTTTTGAAATTGTCTTGCCGGCGATATCATAATGTGTTGAAGTTGGAGTAACAATAATGGCAGTATTGATCTTTCCTATAAGATCCTCCGCCGTATTGTTTATTTCAAAATTATTTTCCTTTGCAACAGTTTCGTTCTTCTCTTTATCACTGTCATACACTCCGCATATTTCAATGTCATTTCTTTCCGCACAAATCTCTTTGAGAATTTTTAAGTGTATCTTGCCCAGATGTCCGAGCCCGAATATGCCGGCTTTAAGTTTTTCCATTTTTCTATTTTAAATAAAACAATTTATTTGGTTGACGGCTCTGCGTGTATGATCACGTTTGCGAGCTTTGGATAATTTTCTTTCAGATTCAGATAGATCTTGCTTTCAAGTACTGTTACTATATCATGCACTTCATCAAATGAATTTATGTAATTAAAGACACAGGTAAGCGAAACTCGGATCTTCCCGTTTGTGCTGATCACATGAATGTCGCTGCTGGAAATCACGTCGCGGGATTCATTTAAAATATTATTGACTTCCCTTATCAGTTCTTTTGAATTTTCCGTAATGTCCTTTGTGTCAAAAACTATCTCGCTGGGCTCATCAATATGTATCTTCAAATGCGTTATTACATCTATTTCCTTCTTGATCCTCTCTTCTATTTCAGTAATCTCATTATGAGCCTTGGTAAGATCATTTGTATTAGCAACTTCAATATGCAGCTCGGAATAGATCTCATTGTCAATTTTGTGAGAAAAAATATCATGGCATTTTAATCCGAATTCGTTTACGATCATTCTTATCTTGTCATTTATTGTTTCGCTTTTAGTTTCAACCGGCTCAGAGTGTATGACTACATCAGCGTTTTCTATAAGCTCATTTATCTTCTTCTCCACGCTGTCCATAATGTCATGCGCTTTTGAAAAAGGAACAAGGCGGCTGATCTGTATTACCATGTCTATGTATATCTTCGAACCCGAGCTTCTTATCCTGCAGCTTTTGATCCCTTCAACTCCTTTTATGAGAAGTGTTTCATATTTTACTTTCTCATACAATCCCGCCGGTACCCTGTCCATAAGTGAATCAATGGATTTTTTTGAAAGCCTGAATCCAAGATAAATAATAACTCCGGTTACAATCAGCGCTGCTATTGTATCTGCTGTCTTGCTGATATTAAAATAAACGAGTATCAGTCCGATGATCACGACACCCGAACTTAATATATCGCTCGAAAAGTGAAGAGCATCCGCTTCCAGTGCATTCGACTTTGTCTCCCTTGCAATTTTTCTTAATATCCTTGCCCTGTAAAAATCGATGACCATGGATATTATTAATGCAAGAAAAATCCATAAATTCACTTTCACTTCTACCTGCTTATTTCCGAATAATCTGACTGCCGCCTCATAAATAATGTATGAAGCTGTGATGAACAGTATGAACACCTGAAACAATGCGGAAAAGCTCTCAACTTTCTCGTGTCCGTAATTGTGATCTTCATCAGGCGGTCTTGATGAATATTTAATGGAAAGGATCGTAACGAGACATACAAATATATCAATTGCGGAATTGAAAACTTCAGATAAGACTCCCAAGCTTCCGCTGAAATATGCGGCGAGTATCTTTATTAAAGTAATGATCACGGCTGCATAAAGCGAATTCATTGCAACTTTGATCTTAAGTTCGGCTATATTTTCTTTTTCTGATTCCAATCTTAGCGGATTTAAAACTTTAATTTTATTATCATATTCTGAATTAGTTTACAGTCTCTGACATTTGCGGTTTAGGATAATCCTTTATCCTCTGTGTAAGTATCACACCTAACATTGTTATGCCTGCCCCTGCCATGAAATAACCTGAAAGATCCTCTTTCAGTAACAGCCAGGAAAATATGATTGTAACCACAGGTGAAGTATTTGTCAGTGTCGTAAGCGTGCTGGTCTTTATTACCTTTGTAGAATAGCTGTACAGAAAATAACTTCCGAATGCTACAAGTATCGTAAGGTGAAGATAACCGAGAATCACAATCCCGTTTACTTTTTCAAAAGAAAGATTCCTTACATCGAACAAAAATATTGGGATATACATTAATATTCCAATTACAAATGAGACAGTCTGTGTCTTAAGTGCACCGTATTTTTTCACCATGTTCTGGCTTAATGCAAGATATACCGACCAGGACGCAACAGCAAAAAAGAGCAGTGTATCTCCGAGTAAATAATTAACTCCTTCTACTTTCGGGGCAATAATGTTCTCATAAAAAATTATAACAATGCCTATTACTGTTAATGAGATCGTTAATAATTTATTAAGATTAAATTCTTCATTCTTAAGCTTTATTGAAATAAGATAAATGATCAGCGGTGTGAGGGAATACATTACACCGGAGTGTGAAGCCACTGACAGCTTAATTCCTTCCAGGAAACAAAACTGATTTATCGGAATTACCAGCGCTCCCAGTAATAAAAACAAATACAGATCTTTTCTTTCAATTCTGAAACTTTCATTTCGTATCTTAAAAACTATCAGAAGCAGAATAGTCGCAACTCCGAATCTTAAAAAAGCCAGAGATAACGGTGAAATCGCTCCTACTACATACTTTGCTGCGATCGGAGTAAATGCCGCAGTGAATGTTAAAAAAAATACTAATAAGAATTTTCTCATTCTTTCACTGCATTAATAAAATGACACGGAAAATACACTGGTAAATAACTCAAGCTGATCAATAAATTAATTTGCTCTTAAAATCCTTCTTCCCGCAAGAAATAAAATTTTCCGGTATTAATAATCACACTCAAAGTCTTTTGTGTCTGGTATATTACGTTGCCTTTACTTCTTTCTTCTTAGCAAGCGAAGCTTTTAATTTTGCTTTCTTTACTTTTGCTTTCTTTCTGTGCTTGAATATTGCTTTTTGTTTTGGTTTGTTCATTTTATTTTGATTTATTAAAAAAAAAATCTGAGTGATTTAATTCCTGTATTTCTGTTATTAAAAAAATTAAGGTGCTATATGATTTACTGTGGAAATCAATTTCTAAATATAAATTCTGCCCCAACGATGGAGATTGTTTGAAAACAACAACACAAATTTTTGTCATTCCCGCGTGCTCCTGGCGGGAATCCATTCATAAAACTTTCTCATAGAAGAAAATTTGCTTAAAGCATTTCTTCCGACTCCGGCGATTTCAAATAACAAATCATTACTTACCGTTTAATTATATTATTAGTGATTCAATTATATAAAGTCCCTTTTTCCCCTGACAATAATATAATTATAGTAAGTATTCATATAATCCTTAATTTAAATTTCCTGATTGGATTCCCGCCAGGAGCACGCGGGAATGACTAATCTGCTGGTTTTATTTGAGAGAAACATATCTCCTACAATAAAGGCAGACCCATTATAATTCATATAGAACCAAATTTAATTATGCAATTGTGATCTTATCCTCAAGATAAACATCCTGTATTGCATTCAGTAAATCCACTCCGTCTTTCATTGGTTTCTGAAAAGCTTTTCTTCCTGAGATCAAACCCATTCCGCCTGCTCTTTTGTTTATTACCGCGGTCTTAACTGCTTCCTGCATATCGGATTCATCCTTGCCTGTTGAAGCACCGCCGGAATTTATCAGTCCGCATCTCCCCATATAACAGTTTGCAACCTGATATCTTGCCAGGTCTATAGGATTATCCGTTGTAAGTTTATCATAAACGAGCTTGCTCGTTTTTCCGAACTTCAAAGCATTGTACCCGCCGTTATTTTCAGGAAGTTTCTGCTTTATGATATCGGCTTCAATTGTCACCCCGAGATGATTTGCCTGACCTGTCAGATCTGCCGATGTATGATAATCCTTATCGCCTTTTACATTGAAAGCGGAATTTCTTAAATAACACCAGAGTATAGTCACTAATCCGAGATCGTGTGCGTAAGAGAACGCTTCAGATACTTCCTGCAGCTGCCTTGCTGATTCGTCCGAACCGAAATAGATTGTGGCTCCGACAGCAACTGCTCCCATATCAAACGCCTGGTCAATGCTTCCGAATAAAATCTGATCATATTTATTAGGGTAAGATAGAAATTCGTTGTGATTGAACTTCATTATGAAAGGAATTTTGTGAGCATATTTTCTTGAAACGGATCCCAGTACGCCGAGCGTAGAAGCAACAGCATTGCAGCCGCCTTCTATTGCAAGCTTAACTATATTTTCAGGATCAAAATAAACCGGGTTCGGGGAAAATGAAGCGCCTGCCGAATGTTCGATTCCCTGATCTACAGGCAGTATAGAAACATATCCTGTTCCGCCTAATCTTCCTGTATTAAAAATAGTCTGCATATTTCTCAGGACATTCGGAGTCCTGTCGCTGCCTGCCCAAACCCTGTCAACGAAGTCTTTTCCCGGCAGATGAAGCATTTCTTTCGGAAAGGTCTTGCTTTCATATGTTAACAAAGATTCGTTGTCCTTGCCTAAAATAGATTTTATTTTGTCAATCATGATTGTTTATTTTATTAATTTGTTTTTGAGATGTTTATTTTAATTGTTTCCCCTTTGCCGTTCTTTACAAAATAATTTTTCTCCGGTCCGTAATCCAGATCCACGCTGCGAATAAAGCCAAGTGATAAATTATTGCCGTTATGTGTAATCGAACTAGAAACAAATCCGGCTTCCTTATCTTCTGAAAATATTTTATCACCTGAGCTTAGGTTGTTCTCCGAATCGATCTTCACCATCTGTTTTGGCCGCTTGCCCTGTGAATCTAATCTGGCTATCACTTCCTGACCAATATAACATCCTTTCTTAAATGAAATGTATTTGTCCATCCCGCATTCCATAGGGTTAATGTTATCGTTAAATTCATTCTCCCCTTCAGGAATACCGGCATCTATCCTCATATACTCATACTCTTCACAAGTTTGCAAAGAATGATCCTTTAGCAGTTCCCTGAACTTATCAAGACTCTTCTCTTTGCAGATTATATTCAGGCTTTCAATTTTAAAATCATCGGTGAACAGGTATTCATCTTCATCCGGCTTATATATTTTATTCTGCAATACATCTTCACCTGTTATTTTATTTGCTGTTAATGGAATTTCATCTCCGGAAATTATAATATGAAAGTATTTTTCACCGGAATCCACTAAAGAGACATCATCTGTTATTATGTATTTATCAAGATGTGAAATTACTTTTTCCTGAAAACCCTGTGAGGTAATAATATACTGATGGTCAATGAAGTTCAGTACGTTTATGAGATCAATTATCCTGCCTTTATCGGAAGTGAGAACAGTTTTACGGTATTCATCCGTAGGAAATTTCCTGAGATCATTCGTTGACATTCTGTTCAAAAAATCGATGAGATCATTCCCTGATGCTTTTATAATTCCTGTATTCTTTACAAAGTACTTTTTTGCCAATTATAAATTAATTTTATAAATATTTGGATACGACTATGTACAAACTCATTGAAACGGCAGTCAATGTCAATACCGAGATCAGAATAAATATCAAAATATCAAGAGGTTTTTTATGCTTTGAATAAAATTCACTAAAGGACCATCCATTCTGCAAATGTTCCGGAGCGTCCCTGTCTTCAGGAAAATGAGATAAATTCTGATTATCTGTATTCTCTGCCATTGAAATTTTCTCAAATATAAAGATTCTAAAAGTGAGATTAAATGTATTTGAATTTGGAAAATTTGAATTTGGAATTTGGAATTTCGGATTTGGAATTTTTTGATTTGGAATTTGGAATTTCGGATTTGGAAATTAGTTGTTTCAAACAACATATTTCCTTCAACTATCAATTATCAATTTTCAACTTATAACTTTCAACTTTCAACTTTTAACTTTTAACTTTCAACTTTTACTTTTTGCTTTGAATTAAGAGTATATTTTGTTTAGTTTTTTAAAAATTTTACGTCTAAAACTAAATCCGGAATTATCAAAGAGCAGCCTGCTAAAGAATCAAAAGAAAAATCCGATAAACTTGAGAAGACCTCTAAGAACATAAGCTCGATCAGAAGCATCATACTTGATCTTATAATTGTGCTTGTGATCTTTGTGATAGGACTGCTTATTTATAAGGAATTAAATAAGGAAACCGTTATCATAGAGCCGTTTCAGGTGCCGCTGGAACTGGAACGCCAGAATATAACCGGTCAGGCAATTGTAAATAAGCTTATTGATCAGATCGAAACAATAAAAGAGAATGCTGATACGAATTATCAGGGACTTGATTTCAAGCCTATTCTCTTTGATTCGCAGCTTGAGATAGTAATTCCCGGTTCAGGTATCTCTCTTAAATCTCTTCTGATGAATGTAAAGAATTTTCTCGGGAAGAAGCAAACGCGCATTACTGGCGAGGTTGTTTTAAACAATAAGAAACTGAATCTGACAATCCGGGTATTCGGAGAGCCTTCAAAGTCCTTTACCGGCGAACTGGATGATCTTGATAATATACTGAAAGACGCCTCAAGATATGTACTTAAATATACACAGCCTTATGTACTGGCGTATGATCTGTATTATAATTATCAGGATAATAAAGACGAAGCTCTTGAAATGATTCAATACACTCTTACTCATGACCCGAAAGATGATGACCCTATGGCGTACACGCTCGATGGCTATATAAAATGGGATGAAAAGAATTTTGATGAATCAATAAAGCTCTATAAGAAAGCATTAGAAATTAATCCAAAGTATATTGATGCTTATAACGGCTGGGGTTATTCACTTTATGATCAGAAGAAATATATTGAGGCGGCTGAGATATACAGAAAATCTTTTTCCATAGATCCTAAAAATAAATATACATTCCATTATATGGGGTTGAATCTCGAAGCGCAGGGTAAAATTGACAGTGCAGAGGAAATGTATAAAAAGACCATTCAGACTGATCCGTCTTATCCTGATGTGTATCCGGATTACGGCAGGATTCTATTGGAGCAGAATAAATTTGCCGAAGCGGAACAAATGTTCAGCAAGCAGGCCGAACTTGTTCCGAAATCTCCTTCTGCATTTACTGAGCTTGCTGATTTTTATTACGGACAGAAGAATTTTGAAAAAGCAATTGAATTATATAATAAAGCCCTCGAACTTAACCCAAACTATACTGAAGCAGTGATCGGCGCTGCGAATGTTCTGAGTGATCAAAGCAGGTTCGATGATGCAAGTCTTATGTACAGAAAAGCTATCCAGCTTGATTCTAACAGGACGGAGCTGTATTCGAAACTGGGTTTAATCCTTGAAGATCAGAAAAAATATGATAATGCAATTGAGATCTATAAAAGAGCCGTAAAAGCAAAAACTACTGATTCTGCTTATTTCAACCTGAAGCTGGAGGAGCTCAAGAAACCGGGAACAAAGTAGGTTCTGATTATTCTTATTATTCTGATTATACATAATGTTTTTAGCCGGATGTGTTGAATAAACTAATCTGTCCAATATGTTTTTGAGTTCGGATTAAAACATTAAATATGGCTTAATATTTGACAATCAATTTGGTTTCCAAAACCAACCTATGTGCTGTCATTCCCACTTGCTACTGGCCGGAATGACAACTGAGTTGGAATAATTTATTCCAAAGTTCTGGACAGCACTGATGATCAAACACATACGTCCAAAACGTTCTGAAATTAGGTTATACAATTATTTAATAAATTTAAATTTTCATTGAATGCATAATTTTTTCTACAAAACCCCTCTCAAATCCTCCCCTTTTTCGAAAGTGTCTCAAAACTGTGATTATCTCGCAGAGACCGCAAAGAAAAAATCATATTTTGATCTTCTTTGCGAACTTTGCGACTTTGCGAGAAATAAAATAAGATGTTTTGAGACAGTCTCTTCAAAGGGGAGGGCAGAGCAGGGTTGTTTGAAAGAGCTTACATTTTTTTGTTTATTTGAATTAATCGAAGATTTAAATTAGGATAAAAATTAATCTGGACAGCACTGATGATCAAATGAAACTTTAACTTAAAATTCCCTTTAATTCAATATTCAATATTGTTATATTGAAAATTGCAAATAAAACAATATTAAAGTAAAATATTCTTAATGTCAAAACAAACTCATCACACAGAAGAGAAATTAATGACTGCCTGGTATAAGGTAGTTGATTTTTTTGAGAAAAATAAGAAACACGTATATACTGCTTTAACAGTAATCGTAATTGTGATCGCCGGTATAGTATTACTTGTGAATAAGCGAAAAGCTAATAATGAAATAGCCGGTGTGGAACTCAGCAAAATAAAAGGCGTTTACAACGCGAATAATTTTCAGCAGGCTATAAACGGCGATTCGCTGGGATTATCGAAAGGACTTCAGAACTTAGTGGATGAATATGGCTCTACCGAGAACGGCGAGATGGCAAAGATAATGCTTGCTAATTCATATTATTCTTTAAGGGATTTTGACAAAGCAGAAAAATATTACAAAGATTATTCAGGCAGCAATCCTCTGCTTAAAGTATCGGCTGCTGCAGGATTAGCTTCAGTATATGAAGCAAAGAATCAATTCCTCGAAGCTGCAAAACAATTTGAAAAAGCCGCCAGTATTGATAAGGATAATCCGTTTGTAGATCAGTATTTGTTTTATGCTGCAAAAGATTACTACAGAGCAGAAAATATGGCTGAGGCAAAAAAACTCTTTGCAAGACTGAAGGAAGATTATCCTAAATCTAAATATAATGCTGAGTCGGAAAAGTATAAAGCTTCTTTGAATTAAGAGTTACGAATTAAGAGTTAAGAGTTACGAATTAGGAGTTACAAGTTACGAGTTACAAATTACAAGTTACGAGTTACGAGTTACAAGTTACGAGTTACGAGTTACGAGTTACAAGTTACGAGTTACGAGTTACGAGTTAC
>CAZLOL010000117.1:0-12138 GCA_964561045.1 uncultured Ignavibacteriaceae bacterium
TCGCAGATAAAAAATTTATTCCCTTTCTTTCTTCGCAGATCCGGGAAAAAAATAATTTCGTGTACGGAGATGATTTACTGAACGATAAATTGAATGAAATTAGAATTTGAAAGAACTGTCTTTATCATCTTCTTAATCATCTACTGGATTACAACTTTCATCAGTTGTGCTGTCATAGATATTATCCTACACTCCCGATTCCATTAAGTTTACGGAATATGTAATCATTTTTATTTATAACCTTATCTCCCGACTTCTTCTCCAGACTGACTTAGTAAATCCTTAAAATCACCAAGTCACGAAGACACAGAGAAAATGTTCTGAAAACAGAATAATTTTATACCTTTGTGTTTTGGCGGTTTAATTTTAATTAATTTATATGTCTTTAGACATACTGTCTCATAAAGAGTGTCTATAACATAAATCTTTTCCAATCCCAGGTTTACGAAAGTAGAATAATAAAGAGTTTACCTTCCCTACTGAATTTTTGACAATTCTTTGACAATTGGAATACTAAGAATATATATTTTACAGCAGAAAGAAAAAATAAATACGTGATAATTAAATGAGGAAAGATAATTCATAATAATATAAACACAGTATTACAAATGAGATACTTATTAATAGACAAGATCAAAAAGATAGAATGCAATAAGCAGATCACTGCCATAAAGAATGTTGCATTATCCGAAGACGTTTTCGCTGATCATTTCATAGGTCATCCTGTCATGCCGGGCGCATTGCTGATAGAGGCTGCTGCGCAGGCATCAACCGCTTTGATTGAAGTATCGGCAGAATTTAAAATGAAAGCTCTTCTGTCAATAGTAGAGAAAGCAAAGTTCAGAAAAATCGTAAGACCGGGCGAAAGGCTTTTGATCAATGTGAGAATCATTTCAATGCAGAGCGATTCGGCAATGCTGGAATGTGATATCAGTGTTGATGACAATCCTGTCATGGAAGGGAGACTTGTTTTCAGCCTAAGACCGGCAGATGAGTTTTATCCTCCTAAGACAAGAGCGTTCATTGATTCAATTTATGAATACTGGCTTGAAGGGGCTGAGCGAACCGGTTTTGATACGAAAGGAGAAAGATCATGAATGAGAGAAGAGTAGCTGTAACAGGAATGGGAGTAGTATCCCCGTTCGGTGCAGGCAAAGATATTTACTGGTATAATATCAGGGAAGGAAATTCTGCAGCATCATTGATAAAATCATTTGACGTAACAAAACTTCCTACAAAATTTTATTCAAGAGTCCCGATGAATGACACTGAACTTGAAGATATGATCGAGGATAAAAAATCCGCAAAGACAATGAGCCGTACAGCTAAGATGGCTATGATCGCATCTGAAGATGCATTAAAAGAATCCGGAATAGATACAGCTTCTGCTGATCCTTACAGGTTCGGAACATCAATGGGAGCTGCGGGAATCGGCTTATGGGATCTGGAATATTCAAACCGTTTTCTTGAACTTATATTAGACACAGTAACAAAAGATAAAGCCAGCGATCAGGCATTCAGCAATGTCTGGCAGAATATAATAGAAAACCTTCATCCTCTTACTCCTTTGAAAGCTCTTCCTAACATATCAACTGCTCACATTGCCATTAAGAACAATGCAAGAGGAAATTGCCAGACAATATCAACGGCATGTACTTCATCAGCGCAGGCAATCGGTGAAGCTTACAGGCAGATCAAAGGAGGATATGCGGATATAATGATATCAGGCGGAAGTGATTCAATGGCTAATCCGAACGGTATAGTTGCATTCAGCATGCTGGGAGTTCTATCGAAAAATAATGCCGATTACCTTACAGCTGCAAAACCATTTGACAAAAGAAGAGACGGCTTTATGATAGGCGAAGGTTCAGCTGTGTTTGTACTCGAAGAATATGAAGCGGCAAAAAAGCGCGGCGCTGATATTTACTGCGAGATAATCGGCTATGCCAGCACTAATGATGCATTCAGATTAACGGATGAGCCTCCTGACGCCCGCGGCAGCATCATGGCTATGGAACTTGCGCTGGAATATGCGGGAATTGACAAATGTACAGTGGATTATATAAATGCTCACGGTACCGGAACACAGATGAACGACAGAAACGAGACCTTTGCTATCAAAAGTGTTTTCGGAAAAGATGCATATGCGATACCGGTGAGTTCTACTAAATCCATGATCGGGCATCTTATAGCAGGAGCCGGATGCATAGAATTAGCTGCCTGCATTCTGGCAATGAAAAATCAGATCATACCACCGACAATAAATTACGAAATACCAGATGCGATTTGTGATCTGGATTATGTTCCCAATTTTTCACGGGATGCAAAATTAAATATCATACAGTCAAATTCATTCGGATTCGGCGGCCAGAACGCCTGTCTGATAATTAAAAAAGTTTAATTTAATAAAATATCATCATGGATAATCATCTGACAAAAGAAACCCTCGGACAAAAACTGGTCTCAATAATTTCAACCGCTTTAAGAATTGATACTGAGAAGATAACATCAGATTCAAGAATCATAAATGATCTAAATGCGGAATCGCTTGACATACTTGATATCAGATATTCTATAGAGCAGGAACTGGGAATAAAGATCGGTGAACATGAAATAATAAATACTATTGGCAATGGTCTGAGTACATCTGAATTCCTGGAAAGATTCACCGTCTCTAATCTTATTGAGCTTTTAGAGAATAAACTAAATTCTAGTGAACCTGAATAATGAAAACAGTAGATGAAGATAATTACACTGCGCTGGTAACAGGCGGCAGCAGAGGGATCGGAAAGAGAATATCATTAATGCTGTCAGAACATTTTGCAAAAAAAATATTCATCAACTATGTGCATAATGACGAGCAGGCAGAAATAACAAAAAGCCTGATCAATGAATTAAAATGCGAAGCAGTATTGATGAGATATAATCTTGCTTTCCCGGATGAGATAGACAGGATGTTCGAACAGGTTTACAAGCAGTCTGACAAAATAGACACATTCATACACTGCGCGGGAATAAATTCATTCAAGCCTGTTACTAAAATCTCACCGAGGCAATGGGATCTCATAATGAATGTTAATGCCAGAAGTTTCCTGCAGTGCGTTCAGAAATGCATGCCTGTCATGAAGAAAGGATGCATAGTTGCGGTCTCAAGTCTCGGAAGCAGGAAGCATATTCCGAATTACGGTTCGCTTTCTGAAACTAAGTCAGCTCTTGAGACACTCGTAAGAGATCTCGGGGTTGAGCTGGCTCCGGCAGGCATAAGAGTAAACGGAATTACTGCAGGTCTTGTGGATACCGAATCCATTTACAAATTTCCCGGAAACGGAAAGATGATCTCCATAGTGAAAGAGCATACCCCTGCAGGCAGGATAGGGCAACCTGAGGATATAGCCAATGCAGTTGAGTTTCTGATCTCGGATAAATCAGAATGGATAATAGGACAGAATATAATAGTTGACGGAGGTTTTTCTTTATAAAGATTTAAAGTTTAAAACGGAGGAATTATGTTTTTCAAAATTTTCAATCAGCCAAATAATATATTTATTATAAGGATCATTACATTAGCGGTTCTGATCTGTTTTAACATTACAATGAACGGATGCATGACTACCGGCACAGTAAAGTTTCCAAGAAATATATCGGATCAGAAAAGTATTATAAGAATAGCATACGTTGTGCTGATGGACGGAACAAAGATCACTACGCATGATAAAAAATTAAACTACACTGACTTTAATAATTCCCAAATTGTAATGAACTATGATACAATAATTTCAAAGAGCAAGCTTAAGGTTACTCAAACGGACAATCCGGGTATTTATGATACTCTGAAAAAAGATACAGGGAATATTTATAATACAAAATTAACAATTCTAAGCGGTAAGAAAGTGACTTTTCCTGCAGCGGAAGTACTGGAAGTTTTTGTTGAAAAGTCTGAAGTAGACGGAGGACTTACAACTTTGCTCATACTGGGAATTATTGCCGGAGTAGCATTAACTGCTTTCTTAGTTAACAAAGCAACTGAACCTGATGAGCCTCCAAAGCCACCTGATCCGGAACCGAGACCGATAGATACTACTGTGTCTTGTCCTTTGGTATATTCTTTTGACGGTGATAAATATGTATTTGACGCCGAACCGATCAGCGGTGTTATCAGTGAAAGTCTGACCAGGACGGATCTGTCAGAAATGGAATTCCTGAATCAATCAGATGGTAAATTCAAGCTGCTTGTAAAGAATCAGCCTGGAGAGAAAGAGATGATTGACGAACTTAAATTAGTCTGCGTTGCTCATGAAGAAAACACTTATATAACCCCTAATCCTGAAGGCGAATATTTTAACTACAAAAATATAATCAGACCTGAATCTGTAACTGATGAGAACGGCAATGACGTAAGCGCATTTTTTAATGAAAAGGATAATGTAAGATGGCAGACCATGATGCCTTATGATACTTCATTTCACGGCGGGGTTCAAAGGCACAGCTTAAAGTTCAGATTTCCGAAACCTGCAGGCGCTAAAGACGCATTGATATTTGTAAACTGCGGAACTGCTTCATGGGGAGGTTCCATGATAAAAACTGTGCTGCAGCTTAAGGGAGAGAAAGTTGACGACTGGTACGGAAATATGCTGACAGGCGGAAAGGAAATGCAGAAGCTGTTTAAGTTCATTCAAAGGGAAGAACTTTTCTGGCTGAATGTGAATCTGCTTGAAGGAGATAAATACGTTACAAGGGCATATATCCCGGCAGGAGGACCAATGATGGATGAGGACAGGATCATCAGACTGCCGCTGGAGAATGTTACAGGTAATTTTGTTGAATTCAATTTAAGTCCGCCGGCGGGATTCTGGAAGATTGACAGGTTAGGAATTATATACGACTATAAAATAACAGGCAAAGATAAGGTAAAAGAGCTTGACGCAGTTTTTGCAAAAGATCAGAACGGAGGGGATATCAGAATCGAGATCAATAGTACAGATAAAAATTATTACCGGATGCAGGATGTTGGGAATTACGCAAATATTTATTATGAAGCACCGCCGGATTTTGATAAAAAGAAAAATAAGATCTTTCTTAAGACTACCGGATATTATGAGATTTACATTGATAAGGGAAATAAAGAACAGTCTGAACTTGTAGAAGAAATACTGATAAAGCCTGGTAAGATCATTGATTATTCCATGTCAGTTTACAATAAAGAAATAAAAAGAATTGCAGAATATCTGAATGCTTACCATAAAAAATAAATCATGTTCATTAACACATTAAATATATTCATGAAATTCAGATATTTTAAAAAAAAATCGCATGAATGTTTAAATGGAAAGGAAAGGTAAGGTATTATGATGATTAATTATATCACTAATACAGCTAACAGAAATATTTTCAACACAATAGTATATATAATGATTTTTACTTTTACTATCACTGCATGCGGCTGCTATACAACAAAGAAAGAAAGAATTTTTTCCGATGAACTTGAATATGAGTCAGATTACCATATAACAGGTGTAACAATGAAAAACGGTCTCAAAATAAATTTAAATGATAAGGGAGCAGTATTTTTAACAGATTATAAGGACCGGAAGAATGTGATTGTTTACAGGACTATTGAAACAATAGAAAGCAAATCAGGTGAGAAAGAATTAACTTCTGTAACGAGAGTAATAGATATTAATGAAGTATTGACGGTGACAGTGGACAAAGAAGTATTGGGTGCCGGAGGAATAATTGTTACAGTTGTTGCTATTCTTGCGGGTATTTTAGTTATTTTTGCAATAGCAGTAGCATCAAGTTCCTGTCCGTTTATTTATTCTTATAATGGTGAGAAATACATATTCGACGCGGAGCCTTACGGCGGATCAGTAGCAGAAGGTCTGAAAAAGACAGATTACTCAAGACTTGAAGAACTGAAAGCTGCCGACGGAAAATATAAACTTTTGATGATGAATGTAACTGATGAAACTCAATACACAGATGAAGTCAAACTTCTGGTAATTGATCATCCTCTGAATACGGAAGTCGCACCTGACATCAGCGGAAAATTTTCCGTATTCGAAAAAGCTTTCCCGCCGCTATCAGTTACTGATGAAAACGGAAAAGATGTTACAATATTTTTTAAGAGCAGGGATAACACTCAATGGCAGACTGATTTGCCAAAAGATACTCTTTACGGGAATAAAAATTTGAAGCATGATCTTCTAATTAAATTTCCAAAACCAAAAGATGCTGTTAAAGTAAAGCTGCTAATCAATGCAGGGACAGCTCAATGGGGAGAATTTATGATAAAAAGAATGCTTGAGTACAGGGGTAATAATGTGGACAACTGGTATGAAGATGTAAACAGGAAAGGAATAGAGCTGTTGAAACTATATCAGTTTGTAGAAAGGGAAGAACTTTTTATAATGAAAGCCAATGTACTGGAAAGCGGTCAATGGGTAACCAGAGGAACAGTCTCCGCAGGCGGACCTTATATTGATGAGGACAGGATAGTCGAACTTAATATTGAAAATGTTAATGAGGATACACTTTGTATTAAGTTAAGTCCTCCGTACGGATACTGGAAATTTGATTATGCCGGTGCAATATATGAATCTAAAGTTAATGCCAAAATTACAGAACTTCCGTTAAGCTATGCAAAGAATGAAAAAGGTCTGGATATACGTAATTCTATGTTTACAATGGACGGGAATTATTACAGCATGCCTGACACGATCAGCTCAGCATACCTGGAATTTGAAGTTCCTGCAAAGGCAGATAATATGAGCAGAAGTTTATATTTAAAGACCACAGGATACTATGATATTCATTTGAAGAAAGACAAGCCGGAGCAAACAGAGCTGATCAAAAAGATATATGATACAAATGGTCTGATACTTAAGTTAACAATGAAAGAATATATTGAAAAAATAAAATCTCTTAGTGCAATTGGCAAATGATAAGATGCAGTTTAGTGTGCAGAGTGCAGAGTGCAGAGTGTTTAGAGTGTTTAGTTTTTAAAATGTTTGTGTTACAGTCTTAGCTTGTTTTTTGTAAAGAGTTTATATTTTACGGACTTGCAGGAGCGGCTTTACAGTATTATGATCCATGGGGTCAGATAACACATTCATACGGAGGAGGCTGCAGTGCAATATATAAGATCTCATATAACACTCATATAACGTTTTATGAATTCTGTTTTTTTAGAAACTAAATATCAATTGGTAATTGGTAAGTTGGTAAATAGAAATTTGTAATTAGAAATTTGTAACTGGTAATTAAAAGAAAGGTCGGAATTATGAACAAATTAATTTTTATTTTAGCAATTATTGCTTTGGCTTTTGCAGGAAACTGCGCGGATACAGATGCGCAACAGGAGACAAAAAATGAAATAGATACTTTAATAGTCGGCGGGATATACAGGATACTAATGTCAGACGGAAGGGATATTACAGGAGAAGTAACCGGGAGTAATGATTCAGCAGTTTCTGTCCGTGAAAATAATGAAACCTTGATTCTGAATAAAAAAAATATCAAAGCGATAGGAATCCCGGATATGGTCTATTATGATAATGTTAAAGATTATTATTATAATGATTATGAAGTAAATAAATTCAAGATGATCGGATCTGTTCAAGCAGGTATATGCATACCAACAGGAAGCTTCGGGGATCAGCTCAGTTCCGGTCCCGGGTTTCAGTTATCTGCATATACTTTATTCAACAGATTCACAGGTATCGGAGGTGAAATCCAGTACAACAGTTTTCACGGATATGTTAATTACAATGTTTCCACATATTATTATGAGAAATTTGAAAATAAAAGTTACAATTCCTGGATGTTTAAATTTAATTTCATATTCGGAAATCTGAATCCCGAAGCAAAATTTGTTTTTTACGGAGTAGCCGGATTGAGTCTGCAGGTAAATTCAGGCGGCGGGTATACATACACCACAGTATACTCAAACGAAAGCAATAAATACGAAGTCGAGAATAGTTCTGATGGCTCTTTTCAGTACGGACTTGGTGCCGGAAGTTTTTATAAGATCTCGGAAAAGTTAGGAATAAATCTGGAATTTCAGTTCAATAAATTATCAAGCGGAAGCTATGTTTACAGCAGCAGCAACGGGCTCAGTGGATTTTACACGATCAAAGCAGGTTTGATGTATACTAATTTTTAAAGCTCATCAGGAAACTCAATGAATCACAGGAATTACGGATGAGATATTTTACAATTCTTTGACAATTGGAAGTTTAAAAAAACTTAATTTATGAAGGAAATGAAAATGAAATATAGTATTAAAATTGACTATGATATTGAATTCGCAGCACAAATGACCTCAAAAAGTTTAGTGAAAATTAATTTATAATATTTAAATCAAAGTTTAAATAAGCATAAGGAGAATGAAAAATGAGAAACTCAAATGACGGAATATCCTTAATTGATGTAATAATGTATCTGCTGACCAAACAGCATTCTATCTCCTTTTTCAGCGAGAAGTGGTTGTCAAGACATATTGAAAATAAAACCTATTCTGATTTTATTAAGTCTGAATACACAGATAGTTCAGAAAAAGAAAATGAATCCACAGCAGGAAGAATGAATGACCAGGGCAATGCCGGTTTTAAGAAAGCGGGAATGTTAAAAGAGCCCAGACAATTATCTTCCGAGATGCCTGAACAATTCAGCTTGTCACAAAACTTTCCTAATCCATTCGGTTCAAAAACAAATATAAATTATCAATGTCCGATGATTTGTTTTATATCGCTGAAGGTGTATGATCTTCACTGGAATGAAGTTTCTACAATAGTTTATCAAAAGCAGGCACCGGGGACTTATCAGGCGGAGTTTGATGGAAGTAATTTTCCTCCGGGAATATATTTCTATAGAATCGATACGGAAAATTTTTCCGATACAAAGAAGATGTTCATAGAAAGATGAATGATCAAATTCCAATCAATTTACTTATTGAAATTCACTCTATTAATAGTAACATCCATCCAAAGGTTTGAATCCGGATAAGCGAACTTAAATCAAAGTTTACATTTCAAGATTCAATCGTTGTAGACGGATGTACTTTATTACAATGCAGATTCACGGAATAAATAAATTTTAATCGAATAAATATTCTTTCTAAAAATTAATATATTCAGTTAGATTATGTTTAAAGGATGACTTAGAGGGTACCTACATTGCTGTTAAGATAAGGTATTTGGATTTCTGACTTTAGGGTTTTATATCAAACAATATTTTTTTTCAGGACTAAACCTTAATAGAAAATGAAATCAATTAAACAAGACCTTATTACATTATTAAATAATAAAAAATAAGGTAATGAGGTTAAAATATGTGGAACATATAATCTATTAAGCTTTCTGAAAGAAAATAATGTTTTTCTCCTGATGAAAGTTAATTGCAAAAAAAAGAAGCTCTTAGCTCAATGGTATTTAGGGTCTCCCTGCCGGAAGAGAATTTCTCAATAGCACTCACTATTCCAAACATCTCTTTAGGAAAGTTGAATTCCGGAGAATTGTCATTGCCAAACCGGGTTTGGTAATGAGTAACTGGAGTTTTGAGACAGTCTCCAGTGTGTGAGCAGTTATTAAATCATTCATTTAAAAAACAAAGGCACAAAGATTAGTTCATCTATAATTTATTGATATCAGAGCGTTATGATTTTTTGTCACTTGGAAGTTTAAAATATTTTATGTTATGATGCAGGCTCCTGCCGGATTGGTTTTGTGCGGGACTGTGAACTGTTCATTTTGCTTTCAAATATAAATTGAGCCGCAAAAATTTTTATGGCAGTTATTCAAAATAGTTTTGAACAACAATGAAAAATCATAATATTATGGAAGGATTTTCGACTTATTGACACAAAAGAAATTCATTAAATTGTATACGAAATAATTAATTTCAACAACTAAAAATATAAGGAGTGGAACGATGAAAAAAATTTATACTATTTCTATATTGTTTGTTTTATTTACCTCTCTATTAAATCTAAGTGGTTGCAGTGAAGACCAAACTAACCCGATTGTCAATAATCCGCCAGCTTCCGGAACAAATACAGTTATTTACACTTCTACAAACGGTGGAACTCTTAACTATGACAACGTTTCAATAACAGTCCTCCCTAATTCCGTACCTGCGCAGCAGAATGGAAATGCCGGAAGCGTAACTTTCTCAATTGAGACAAGCAATTCACTGGATCCTAATATTCCTGCTTTACCTGCAGAATTTTCTCTAATCGGGAAATATGTAAAAATCGGACCGGATGGATTTGTTTTCAGGTTTCCAGTGCAATGTGTATTGCCAGCTGCTTCAGAAAGCAGTCCGGATGGACTGGCAATTGCCAAGTATAATCCGGATATACAATCCTGGAAAATTTATCCTATGTCTTATATTGATACTGTGAACAAGAAAATCGGAATCAATAGTCTTGCTTTGGGATATTTTGCAGTCGTAAGAGTTTCTTCAGGCATGAGAGCGCCTGACGGCAGCGGAGGAATGAGGTATGGCTCAGATCAGGGTGTATGGCATACAATTACGATAGCTTCAGCAGTTTTAAAATTTCCGGCACAGTCTTCCTGGTATCCGGGCGGTACTCCTGTAGGTTCAACTTTCAGTTCAGGTAGTGACGCTACAGGATCATTCCCGAATAATCCATGCCATGCAATAATCGCACAGGGTAATTATAGTGTCTGGATTTCAAGAACATATCTTGTAGGTAGTGTTTACAGAACTTATACATACAGCCTGCCTGTACCTGTTAATTTAGAGAATCCTCTGTCATGGGGGGGCTGGGGTAACTCGTCGGGATATGTAGATGTATCACCGAACATACCTCAGGGAGGAACCTGGGTTGAAGGTTATCCGACAAACTGGGCGCCGCCTACGGTAACCTACGGCACAGGAAATTTTCAGGCTACACTTACCTGGATAAATCCGCCGACTGTTGATCTCGACCTGCATTTATACGGACCCAATAACATGCACGTCTCTTATCAGAATGAGGTTTTCGGAGACAGTATTTTGGTTCTGGACAGAGACTGGACAAGTGCATCCGGTAATGCGATAGAAAATATTTATAACAGCAAAGGCACTATGCCGTCAGGTACTTATCAGGTAAAAGTAAATTATTATTCCGGTTCAGGAACAAAGCAGTTCAACTGCAGAGTTATTCTGAACGGAAATGTGATTGCATCATACTCAGGCAGTTTATCATCAGGTGAAGTTCTTATAAAAGAATTTACATATTAGATATTTTGATTATATACTTTAAAGGACTGCTTAAATATCCGGCAGTCCTTTTTTTATAGTAAGTAATTAAATAAACGTAGAGTCTTTTTTCAACAAAGTCACTCGGAATAATTTGATCCTGAACTATAAATAATATTTCTTTCACTTAGAAATTTACAGAAGATAAAACTGAAGAGAGAGATATTTTTTGAAATCAGAAAAGACTGCGGAAGAATTCAAAGCGAACCGAAAGCTTCCGTAGTCTTAATTACAAAGGTCAGGCTTTTTTAGCATAGACCTTGCCAGCTGCAAAATCAATTGCAACACAGGGTTCGTTTCCAATGACCCATGCATCATGACCGGGAGGAATATCGGCTGCATCTCCGGGTCCCATTTCCATTTCGGTACCGTCGTCCATTACAACCTTCATTCTGCCTGAGATCACGTAATTCACGTGAGGAGCCTGACAGCTGTTTGTTCCGGCTATTGGCTTAACACACTCAGACCATTTCCAGCCCGGTTCGAATGTAGCCCTCATAACCGTTGAATCTCCGACCTTTACGACTTCGATTTTTGTTTTAGGAGGGGTGCGGACTTCATCAGGATTGTTAAAGCTTTTTACTTCCATGATAACTCCTTTCTGTTTAGTTATTGGATATGCCTGAATGTAATATTTATTTATTTTTAATGAAAGATAATTGTTTAAAAATTTTACGATACAATTTAATTTCAGGTCTGCGGAGAATGCTCTTTTCGCGGGCTCTTTCAAAAGAAAGCTGACTTAAATCAAAATCTGCATTTCAGGATTCAAATGATTTGGACGGAAGTGATATAATTAAGACTTCCATTCTCTTTTTAACGAAGACAGAAAGAATTTCTCCTGATAATATTAACTTTATTGATTATTTCTAAAAA
>CAZLOL010000118.1:0-1577 GCA_964561045.1 uncultured Ignavibacteriaceae bacterium
TTAAAAAATTTTCTTACCATTTTGAGTAGAATTTAACTTGTAAGTGACTAAATCCTAAATAAGTATATTCATTAATTGAAATATTTAATTTAAGTTGAACTGAATTTGAAAAAGCCCTCATGCAGAAATTAAAACTTACGGAGCTCCTGCTCAGCTTCAGTCCGAATGAACTAAAAAGACTCGGAGATTTCATACGCTCGCCATTCTACAATAAAAGCAGAAAACTGATCTCATTATATGACCTGTTCAGAAAGCATGCAGATAAATCCAGTTTACTCTTATTGACAAAGGAAACTGTATGGCAGAATATCATGCCCGGGGAAAAGTTCAGCGACGTAAAGCTCAGGTCCTATCTGTCCGAATTCAAAAAGCTATGCGAAAGATTTATCATAACTCTTGAGGAAGAAAAGAATACAGTTCATCAGAAGAACCAGCTGCTGCTTTTTCTTACAGAAAGAAATTCAAGGAAAAATACTGAAGCTGCATCAGCCGAAATAAGAAATGCCTTCAGCTGTGAATTCACGAAAAATTTTGATCACTTTCATGAAAAGATTCTTTTCGAAAGGACCATGATCCTGAACGAAGGCAGGAATGTTGAAAAGAATCTTGATGAGAATTATTACAGACTGTCGGATGCGATCGATCACTATTTTATTTCCTCAAAGCTGGACCTGATGAATTCATTTCTCAGCAGGAAATATCACGTGCTGGGAAGCTTTAATCTTAAAATTGATTTTTCCGAGGAGATCATAAAATATACAGAAAAGAAAATTCCTGCTGTCAGAAAAAATGATCCGTTCATATACTGCGAATACCTGATCTTCAAAATGATGACAGCTGAAAATAACGACGGATATTATCAAGACCTGCATACATTTGTCATAAAGAACATTCAAAAGTACAAACACTCTGAACTTGAACAGGTATATTTTCCGATGATAAATTTCGGATTCAATAAAGTCGCTATGGGAGATTCAGATTATCTTGAAAAGATATTTCAAATATACAGGACATTTGAGCTGAGGGGATTTTATACCGACATGGAAGTATTTCAGGATATTGACCTTATAAGCATTGTTATTGCGGGATTAAGGCTGAATAAGATCGCATGGGTAGAAAACTTTACTGAGAAATACAGTCGTAAGCTTATCAACGAATTTAAATCGGATACAGTAAGTCTTGTAAAAGCGCTTATCAGTTTTAAGAAAAAAGAGTATCCCGCGTCTATAGAATATCTCAGCCGCGTTAATTATCAGAACTCATATTATTATCTCAAATCAAAAGAAACACTTATGCAGATATATTATGAACAGAAGGAATATGAAGCAATGCAGTCTCTGATCGATTCTACCAGACATTATCTCAAAAGAAGACGTGATGTTTTATCCATACATTATGACAGATACATTATGTTTCTGAAATATCTCGGAATGCTGCTGAAAGGAATAGAGTCAGATAAGAGTATGAGAATTATTCTAAGAAAAGAGCTCAGGAAAAATAATAATGTGATTGCGAGGGAATGGCTGATGGAGAAGGTGAATGATCTTTGACAGTTAGTAGTTAATAGTTAGTAGTTA
>CAZLOL010000118.1:1677-9017 GCA_964561045.1 uncultured Ignavibacteriaceae bacterium
TAGTTAGTAGTTAGTAGTTAATTAATTCTTCATTACTAATTAATTATAATCTGATGCTTAATACTTAATACTTAATGCGGCGATTATCATTACCATTTTAAATATATTGTAATTACTCCTAAATAATTATTTCAATGGCCGAGTTTATACACTTACATAATCATTCACATTATTCTTTGCTTGATGCGATATCGACCATCAACGGGCTCGTGGATGCTGCTGCAGAGAATAAAATGTCTGCCGTAGCGCTGACAGATCACGGAGTGATGTACGGTGTAATGGAGTTTTATAAAAGGGCAAAGTCTAAAGGAATAAAGCCTATCATCGGATGTGAAGTATATGTGGCGCAGTCGGGCTCGAGATTTGAAAAAGGTAAAAAGAATGTTAAAGCAGCAGAAGAAGTGGATGCGCAGAGTCTTGAAAATTCAGACGGACTGACTTCTTCTAATATAAATTATGCGCATCTTATACTTCTTGCTAAAAATGAGACAGGTTATAAAAATCTCATTAAGCTTACTTCAATCGGACATACGGAAGGATATTATTACAAGCCCCGCATAGATCTTGAAGTACTTGGAAAATACAGCGAAGGACTTATTTCCACATCAGCATGTGCAGGCGGAGTTATCTCCTGTTATATCACAAGGAATGACATTGCGACGGCGGAGAAGATGACCGGAATTTATAAGGATATTTTCGGCGGAGACTTTTATCTCGAGATACAGGATCACGGAATAGATGCAGAAAAGAAAGTTATGAATGAAATGCCGCGACTCGCAAAAAAATTCGGACTAAAGCTCATTGCAACGAATGATGTTCATTACATAAAAAAGGAGCATGCGATTGCTCATAATATTTATCTTAACATAAGCGCCAAGCAGTCTGCCAGGTCTGTAAGAAATAACGGACAGACAGATATAATAAATAATCTGAGATACGGAACAGATCAGATCTATTTCAAGTCAGCAAAAGAGATGTGTTCGCTGTTCAGCGATTATCCGGAAGCTATAAAGTCAACCCTGGAAGTAACCGAAAAGTGTGAACTAGTGCTTGACACATCCACCAACTTCATGCCGAACTACCGCATACCCGAAGAAGAAAAAAAGATTAAGACATTCGATGAATATCTTGAGAAACTTTCAAGGGAAGGACTGAAGAATAAATTCAATCCGGTTTCAAAAGAAGCAGAAGACAGGCTTAACTTCGAGCTTGACGTTATAAAAAAAATGAATTTTTCCGGATACTTTCTTATTGTTCAGGATTTTATAAACTATGCAAAGAGCAAAGGAATACTTGTAGGTCCCGGAAGAGGAAGCGCTGCAGGAAGTCTTGTTTGTTACTGCATAGGAATAACAAATGTGAATCCTCTGGATTATGATCTGCTGTTTGAAAGATTTCTGAATCCGGAAAGAATATCAATGCCCGACATAGACATTGATTTTCAGGATGACAGGCGTGATGAAGTGATACAGTATGCAAAGGAAAAGTACGGCGAAAATTCAGTTGCTCAGATAGTCACATTCAACAAGCTTGCGCCGCGCGGTGTGCTAAAAGATGTCGGCAGGGTTCTGAATTTTCCTTTTCAGGAAATAAATGATCTTACGAAAACCATTCCTATAATATTCGGAAAGGTAAAGAAGCTCTCAGAGTGCATGAAGGAAGAGCCGGACTTTAAAAAATATTTTGAGACGGGAGATAATTTTCAGAAAGAGGAAAAGAAAAAGCTTTTTGAGTACTGCACCGTGCTTGAAAACCTGAATAAGAATTCTTCCATACACGCATCCGGACTTGTCATAGCTCCGGGCAATGTAACGGACTATGTTCCACTGTCGAAAGTTACAGGCGAGGACAATGTATTCTGCACACAGTATGACATGAATCAGCTTGAGGATGCAGGGTTAATTAAAATAGACTTTCTTGGACTTAAGGAATTAAAAGTATTAGGAAGAGCTCTTGCTCTGATTAACAAAAGATACAAAAAAAATCTGACGATAGACGACATACCACTTGATGATGAAAAGACATACGAACTTTTTTCAGCAGGTTCAACAGTCGGAATATTCCAGTTCTCAAAAAGCAAGATGCGCGAGTCTCTTGCAAAGCTTAAGCCGAAGAACATCAACGACCTTGCAGCGATGAACGCATTATACAGACCGGGACCGATGAAGCTCATACCGGATTTTATTGACAAAAGATTTGCGAGGAAGCCGATCACGTATCTTCATCCGAAGATGGAGAATACTTTGAAAGAGACTTACGGTATTATCGTTTATCAGGAGCAGGTGATGCAGATCGCAAGGGATGTAGCGGGATTCTCGCTTGCAGAAGCAGACAATATGAGAAAAGCGATGGGAAAGAAGATCAAGGAAAAGATGATGGAGATAAAGGTAAAGTTCATAGATGGTGCTCTGAAGAATGACGTTTCAAAGAAAGTTGCAACGGAAATCTTTGATTTGATTCTGGATTTTGCCGATTACGGTTTCAATAAATCCCACGGAGTTGCATATTCAATACTTGCTTTTTATACGGCATATCTTAAGACACATTATCCGCTTGAGTTTCTGACTGTTTCAATGGCATGCAGAAAGGATGACGAGACAGAGCTCCAGCAGCTTGCAAATGAATGCAGAAAAATGAAGATATCACTCAGACCGCCGGATGTGAATGAAAGCGAAATGGATTTTTCGATAAGATATACAAATGAAGAAACAGCTGACAAGGTTGGTGAGATACTTTACGGATTAAGCGCGATAAAGAATGTCGGCGAGAAAGCAGCTCTCAATATCATTCACGAGAGAAATGAGAGCGGCAGATACACGGGGTTCATTGACTTTTTAAAGAGAGTTGATCTCAGGCTTGTAAACAAGAAGTGTGTTGAGAATCTTATTTTTTCAGGAGCATTTGACAGCATTGAACCAAAAAGGAATAAACTATTCCTTAATCTTGAGCGCTCGACAATGTATGCACAGAGATACGCCACCAGCCAGGAAGCAAAGGGACAGGAAGGTTTATTCGGCGACAGCGGTAATTCCAAAGTTGTTAATCAGGGTTATATTATTCAGGATTATGAGGACTTTCCCGAATCGGAAAAATACAACAGGGAAAAGGCGGCGATAGGTTTTTACATAACAGGACATCCGCTTTCGCAGTATGAAAAAGATATTGAGAGCTTCATAGATATAAATTTCGGCGAAGATCCTGCAGAGCTTGATTTTGCAAGGCTTAAAACCGTTACGATGTGCGGGGTCATAAATGACTCTCAGGTAAAATTATCCAAGAAGGGAAATAAATTTGTCGTGTTCAATCTTGTTGATTTCTATGGTTCCGGCGAGTGTGTTGCATTCGGGAAATTATATGAGATGAAGGCAGCCCTTTTCGGCAACGATAATTTAGTTGTCGTAAGAGGAATTCCCGAAGAGAACGGCGACAAAATAAAACTGATGGTGAACGAGATCTACAGCATAGATACATTTCTCGAGATATTCACAAAGAATGTCACATTAAATCTCAGTGAAAAGAACACAGATATTTCAAGTTTACATCTTATAAAGAACGAAGTGGAAAACAATCCCGGAACTTCCAAATTATTTTTCAGCGTTATGAATACCACTCATTCGAGGGCATTTGTTTCAAATGAATACAAAATTAAGGCAACAAAGGAATTAATTTCAAACTTGAAAAATATAGTTGGAGAAAATAACTTAAAACTAAATTAATACATTCCATAAATCAAACATAAATCTCACAGAGAAAGGAAAATAAAATGCATCCGGTAGAAATAACAGACGCTAACTTTGAGCAGGAAGTTATAAATTCAGATATTCCCGTACTCATAGACTTCTGGGCAATATGGTGCGGACCCTGTAAAGCAATTGCTCCTATAATGACAGAACTTGCCGCTGAATACGATGGCAGATTAAAAGTAGGAAAGCTTGATATTGATAACAATCAGGAAGTTTCAGTGAAGTACGGTATCAGGAGCATCCCGACTTTATTGCTGTTCAAAGACGGAAAGATAGTTGATCAGATCGTTGGTGCTGTTCCGAAAGCGCAGATAGTTTCAAAGCTCAGTCCTCATATCAAAGAAACAGTCAGCTAATCAGGAATTGAACAGGGTTCATCTTCACACAAATTGAACAGGTCAGGGGAATTCCTTTGACCTGATTTATTTGTTTCGGTTAAATTTTTTGGTTCTATGTGAAATGTATTGGAGCTGCTTTATTGTTAGAGATGTGTTTTTCACAAATCAACCAGCAGATTTGTCATTCCCGCCAGGAGCACGCGGGAATGACAGAAATTTGTCTTGTTGTTTTCAAACATTCCATCCTTGGGCAGAATTTATATTTAGAAATTGATTTCCACAGTAAATCATATAGCACCAATTTTTTATAATATAAAAAATAAAATTTGAACAATTTTAATTTCAGAATCACAATAAAAGGTTTTATTTCAGTAATTATCTTAACTGTACTTTTTTCCTCATGCGGCAAAGAATCCGATAGCGGTAAAAAAGAAAACAAAAGTGAAACTTCCAAAACTGATACGCCTGTCAAGGAAGCGGTTTTATCAAATGACTTTATTGTCAACTATGATCTGGAAGGAGCGGTCAGAGGGAAAATGGAGATAATCAGAAACGGCGAAAAGATACGGCAGAATATTTCTTCTGAAGTAATGGGAATGAAAAGCTCCAATATCATTTATATAATGGATAAGAATGTTTACAGCATAATAGAAGTGAACGGAAAAAAATTAGGAACTAAAACGGATCTTGCCGGTTTTAACAAATCCAAACAGACAGCCGAAACAATAAACGATTTTAATGAATTCGAAAAATATCTTGACAGTAAAAAACTCACAGGGAATGAATTTATACTTGGATACAAATGTGATATTTATGAGACCTCTGACAAAGTAAGCATTTCCGTTTATAATAAAAGATATATTCTGAGAATAAAAACTCCGGAGTTTATGGCTACTGCAACAAGTATTAACACAAATCCTTCTATTTCGGGAACGGAATTCATTCTGCCTTCAGACGTTGAGTTTAATAAATCGGATGCAGAAAGTTTAAAAGGAGAGGCACTTGATTCACTGGTCAATAAGCTTAAAAAATAAAACAGCTTCAGACAGAATATTCATTTTAAAGAATTTTATAAACATTAAATACCCTGCATGAATTCAGTAAAATTTTTTATCCGTTTTTCTTTGATAACAGCTTTCATTTTCATAGTTTCATTTTGTATAAGTTCCTGCGGAAAAGAAAGCAGCTCAGGATCTAAAAATACAACAGAACAGGTTTCAGACAATAAAAGCGGAATCAATACAAAAGATACGTCAGCAAATTTTATTATTAAGTATGACCTTTCCGGGAAAAGAATTGGCAAAATGAAATTCATCAGGGACAAAGACAAATTTAAGCAAGAGATGGATTATGAATCAGGAGGAGTAAAGGCGTTCAGTCAGATGTTTTTTCTGAATGATACAGTCTTTACTGTTATCCGGTCAGACGGCAGAAAAGTAGGATCAAGATCAGCTTACAAAAATTTCATGGAGACATTTTCCGGCAATGAATTATTTGTCGGAACAAAAGACTTTTCAAGATATCTCGATACGCTTAAAGCAACAGGCAGGGAAAAGATATTAGGATATGACTGTGAAATATTTGAGCTGTCGGATAAATCAACAGTTTATGTTTACAACAGAAGATATCCGCTTAAGATCATGAAAGCCATATACATTGCCACTGCAACCGAATTACTTTTAAATCCTATGATAGATCAGACAGAATTTAAAATGCCTGATGATCTGGAGTATCATGATAAAGATAAAAGAATAATCAAATTCGGAACAAAGGAAGATTCAATAGCTTATTACAACAAGAAATGATTTAAATCTGACCGGTCTTTCCAACTATATTTATTGAACAATGTATTTCAATAAGGAAATAGAAAAACTATCTCTTTCAAAACTACGCAAGCTGCAGGACGAGCGTCTCAGAAATACTGTGTCACTGCTTTATGAAAGAGTGCCTTTTTATAAAATGAAGTTTACGGAAGCCGGTATCAAGCCTTCCGATGTAAAGGGAGTTACTGACCTGCACAAGTTACCATTTACAAAGAAAACCGATCTCAGAGATAATTATCCGTTCGGGTTGTTTACAATACCTATAGAAAAAATTTCACGTATTCATGCATCCAGCGGAACGACCGGAAAGCCGACTGTAGTTGGATATTCCGAAAATGACATTAATGTTTTTTCCGAAGTCGTTGCAAGGAGTCTATATGCCGCTGGGGGAAGACCCGGAATGATGCTGCAGAATGCTTACGGTTACGGTCTCTTTACAGGCGGACTTGGACTGCATTATGGAGCTGAAAGACTTGGAATGACAGTTGTTCCTGTATCAGGAGGAATGACAGAAAGACAGCTGCTGCTGCTGCAGGATTTTAAACCGGAAATGATCTCATGTACGCCTTCTTATGCGCAGACACTTGCCGAAGAGATACGGAAACGCGGAATACCCTTAAAAGATTTAAATCTGAAGTATGCGGTTCTCGGAGCTGAACCATGGACAGAAGCGATCAGGCATGAAGTTGAAAAAGGACTCAATGTTTCTGCTACGAATCTATACGGACTAAGTGAAATAATCGGTCCTGGAGTTTCTCAGGAAGACTTTGAAGAGAAAGGTACAGGAAGCTATGTATGGGAAGATCACTTTTTCCCTGAAGTTGTGGATAAAGATTCGGGAGAACCTTTGTCTTACGGTGAAAAGGGAGTGCTGGTATTCACAACACTTACCAAAGAAGCAATGCCGCTGCTGCGTTACTGGACTAATGACATAACATACATTTATTATGACAAGTATGCAAAAAGGACTCACATAAAAATGGGACCCATTCTTGGACGGGCGGATGATATGCTTATAATAAGAGGTTTGAATTTATTTCATACTCAGATTGAAGAGCTTATACAGGATATTGAAGAACTCAATGCGAACTATCAGCTTGTTGTAACAAGAGAAAGTAAAATGGATGAAGTCGAAGTATTAGTCGAGCTGAATGAAAAATATTATGCTGACATCGGCTTTCCGGAGATTGTTACCGATAAAGATAAATCAAACGAACATCTGCAGACTTTGCAGAATAATTTTATTAATAAGATAAAAGGTAAGATAGGATTATCTATGAAAGTAACTCTGTCCGCTCCGGGAAATATTCCGAGAAGCGAAGGGGGGAAGCTGAGCAGGATAAAAGATCTGAGAAAATAGTTAATAGTTAATAGTTAGTAGTTAATAGTTAGTAATAAATAAAAATTTATAAATCTAAAATCATAAATCTAAAATC
>CAZLOL010000118.1:9117-11953 GCA_964561045.1 uncultured Ignavibacteriaceae bacterium
ATAAATCTAAAATCATAAATCTAAAATCGTAAATCGAATTTATTCTCCTATAATTTTCACCAGAACTCTTTTCTTTCTTTTGCCGTCAAACTCCCCGTAGAATATTTGTTCCCATGGTCCGAAGTCCAGGCTGCCTTTGGTGACAGCTACGACTACTTCTCTTCCCATGATAGTTCTTTTAAGATGTGCATCGGCATTGTCTTCGTATGAATTATGTTTGTATCTGGAGTAAGGTTTTTCGGGAGCGAGTCCTTCAAGCCAGACCTCGAAGTCATTGTGGAGTCCGGGTTCATCGTCGTTAATGAATACACTCGCTGTGATGTGCATAGCATTACATAGCAGAAACCCTTCTTCAATTCCGCTTTCGGCGAGGCACTGTTCTATTTCAGGAGTGATGTTTATCAGCTCTCTTCGGTTCTTTATATCGAACCATAGTTCTTTTCTGTATGATTTCATTTTATTTAAGTCAGTTAAATTTTCCTCAGAGGCGCTGGGAATCAGAGCTACACAGAGAATTTTAAATTATTTTTAAATAACAAATCCAAAAAATGATTATGATTTTTTGTCTAATATGTCTTTAACAATTTTAGTTAAATAAATTATAAGTATTCTCATTGAACCTCTGATTCTATGATTCTCTGCTTCTTTGTGTTCTGATCTTGTGTCTTGAGACAGACTCAGCAGGCAGGGATGACAACAAGAGATGAAACAGTTGCTTTTCCAGATATTATTAATAAAACATTGAGTATGCAATATCGGGATACTCTGTTGTAAATCAGCATTGCTGCCCGTGATTGCTGTTCGAATAATACTATTTGTATTTAGAGTCTGCTGCATTGCTACTGCCCGAATAGTCCGATACCGAGGCGCTGGAGCATCTCGTAAGCTTCACCGATGGTTTCAGGCTTCTTGTCTGTCGGGAGCCCGAACTTTTCTGTCAGCATACCAAGCAAAGCCAGAGCAGGCGGAGTCAACGGCATGTTTGCGACAGATTCCGTGAAAGGTCCGAATGATTCCGGATTGGGCGGCACATATTGCGGAGTCGTTTCCGGCCAGTCCCAGGGCTGTCGCGGTTCCTGCAGGTTAATGGCATTTGTGAGATCACGGGCTTTCTCATCACGCGCGGTCAGAGGATTCAGTTTGTATTTTCGGCAGAGTGAAGCAATAGCGGAACCATGATGCATCTCTTCATTTATGATCGTACCGGACTTTGTCCAAGCCGAAATGGCTATGGCAGGCACACGCAGACCAAGGCGGTTGAAAGCGAATCCCATCTCAGGATTATCAACCGGTCCGGGCGGAACCGCAGCAGGCGGCGGCACATGATCATAGGTGCCTCCATGCTCATCGAAAGTGACAAGCAGCATTGTGTTCATGGCATTCGAGCCTGTTAACGAAGCACCTGTGCGGATCGATGAATAAACCTCATGAAGGAGTTTCTCTCCGGCACGTACATCGTCCATAGCGCCCACAACTACTTCCGTGCCGTCGGCTCCTTTGAATTCGAAAGACGGTACAGGCGGATGCATGTCATTATGATTAAAAATCAGCCTCGGCTCAATGAAGGCATACGCCGGAAGCTTTCCGGCGGCGGCATCTTCGTGAAATTTTTTCATGCCGAAGAAGCGGGTCTTCCAGTAAGGTCTCAGAGCAGCGATGTTAATGAAACCTGTAAGGGAAACTACCTGACTCTCGTCGAAATAAACAGCCCACGAAATTCCCGCGTCTTCGAGGCGGTTGAAAATTGTCGGCGCAATATTCCGCTCCCATTTCAGATATCCTTCTGGACCGCCATCGTTCGTTACGAATCCGGATGAGGTCGAAGCATTGAAGAAAGAACGGTTGCAAAAAGTCTGTGATGGCACTCCGCAGAACCAGGCGTCATAGACCGCAAAACTGCGTGCAAGAGTGCTTGTCACCGGCAGCATCTCCGGGCTGAACGAACCCATGATCACCTCATACTCTTCCCGCCTCGGCTGTCTGCCCTGTGTGGCGATGAAGTTGTTGATGTAGTCTTTCACGAATCCCTCCATCTTCGCATCTGTTCCGGGAGGCGGAGCGTTGAATGGCTCCGACATTTTCTTAAACTCTACATGCGCGTTACCCGGCGGGTCCACCGTACCAAACAACTGGGTGTTTACGTGAGGATATTCCTCGCCCGGATCCGGTGTCGGGCTCCTCATGATTACGTCTGTGTCCCCGCTGTAAACATGCGCTGCAACGTTTCCGTCTGGCGACGGACTACTGTAACTGCCATTGGCAACGCCGTTGAAGTTTTGACCAACCGGAACTGTCCCCGGCGGATAGAGATTGCCGAGAATGTTATCGAACGAGCGGTTCTCGAACATCAGCACGACTAGATGTTCGAATCCCGGCTTTTCCGGAACAGGCAGAAGCGGCGGAAGTTCGTCCGCTTCGTCGGCGAGTACTTTGCTGATCTTTGTACCCGCAACAGCAGTTGCCGCTGCTGAGATTTTAAGAAAGTTACGGCGTGACAGACCCGTCTTTTTGACTGAATTACTTTCAGTTGCAGAAGGATCAGTTCTTTTCTTCATGTTGTTAAATTCTGATTATTTAATTGATGTTATTATTTTTTTACTCACCGGTTATTATTGCAAATATTAAAACAAAAATACAAACCTCGAAGATGTGAAACAAAACCAAAAATTAATGTCATTCCTTAGAGGTTAGATTGTTTGTTAATATCATTAGCAATAATAATGCCATCCTTTCGGGATTAACACAAATAACTCTATTTCAAATCTACTGTCCGGTAAAGTCACTCTCCATCTGCATTTCAATGATAGAACAGCATTCAAAGGGAGGACTCTGCCGT
>CAZLOL010000119.1:0-11777 GCA_964561045.1 uncultured Ignavibacteriaceae bacterium
CTTATTAATTGCTTATAATAATTCTTCAAACTTTGTAAGCTTAAAGAGACCGTAAAGAATTAATGATCATAAATTTTCCGTAAAGACATTATATAACGGAATTATTTTTGTACCGGCTTATAATTGGTCTATAGAAAATATAAAAACACTTTTCAGGTTTGAAAAAAATATTGGAAAAATAAATTTAATAAAAATTTTTACAAAGTATTTAACTTTATACAGGAGGTATCCAAAATGAAAAAGACTATAAGAAATATAAATTTATCTGTTATAGTAATTTTATTGTCATTCAGCTTAGTCAAAGCAGATATGAATTCATTTATTACTTCTGTTATACCGGCTCAGAATGCAATAGATATTAATAAAGCAACAAATATAGCAATAACATTTTCCCAAAATATGAACACTTCAACATTTAATTCTTCAAATATAAAGATTTACGGAGCATTGTCAGGTTATAATTCATTTACATTATCATCTTCTGTTAATTCGGTAACACTTAATCCGGATAGTGATTTCGCAGCAGGAGAAGATATATTTGTAATATTAAACTCAGGAATAAAGAGTTTATCAGGAGATTCACTTACTCCGTTTGGATACGGATTTACTGTAGAAGCAACACAGGGACAATCAGTTTTTTATGAAACTCGATTAATAAAAGATAATATATTACAGTTCATGACTTCGGGAGATATAGATAGCGATGGAGATATTGACATTCTGGCAGCATATAATAAAGAGTTAGCTCCTCTATATTATGAAAGAGCTGTAAATGTCTATAAAAGGAAGCAAAACGGAATCTATGAAAAAACCTCAACATTTTTTGAACAATCAGGACCTAATCTTGAGAATACTGTTTACTATATGGAATTAAAGGATATGGACAATGATGGTTTTTTGGATGTCGTGGGCCAGACTGGCGGGCTTGGTTCATTTATTCTTATTGCTTACAATGACGGAAATGGTAATTTCGGAAATATACAAACTATTCCGGCTGATCCTTATTCTATTATTAAACCATTCTTAATAGCGGATTTTGATAATGACGGTGATAATGATATTCTTAATTATGGCTGTTCATATAATATGCTCACAATATACTCCAATGCCGGAAATCACGGGTTTGATATTGTGTGTTCTAACTTAATTCAAATTGGTAATATTGACTTCAAGACAAGCAGTGATCTCGACAATGACGGAGATATTGATATTGTAATCGGATCTGAAGTTATTTTAAATAATGGAAATTTTTTGTTCACACGATCAGTAAATTCTGTTCCTACGGGATTTTCAGGATCAATGAATGACTTTGATAATGACGGAGATCTGGATTTGATTTCTTCAAACTCTTCCGGAATATATCTATATAGAAATAACAGTCAGGGTATTTTTTCAGATTCAACTATAATAATTTCCGGGGATTACGCATTTCTGAATATTGAAGAAGATTTTAATGCAGACGGAAGCTTTGATCTGCTTTTACATAACAACCTGCAAAATAAAAATGAAATATATAAAAATAACGGCACGGGTTATTTTACCTTTTTGTCGCAGACAGAAAATCTGACTTTTCAGCTGTACAGTAGTGATATTGATTCCGACGGCGATATTGATATTCTTGGTTCAAAACCTGATGGAATTAATGCACTTTATAATGATCCTACCATATTTCATTATGCAAGAGTTGACAGTATAAGTCCTCATAAAAATGCAGTATCTGTATATAAGTCTTCAAACATTCTGATTTACTTTGAAACTCCAATGAATGCATCAACAATAAATTCTTCCAATGTAAAAGTCTACGGCTCACTTACCGGTCTTTTGAACTATTCAATTTCTTATGAAGCACCACAAAGAAAAGTAACTATAAATCCGAACGTTGATTTCAAGACAGGTGAAGAAATAACAGTAATATTGAATTCAGGGATTAAGAATTCAAACGGAGATTCACTTCCTCCGATTAGTTACGGATTTACTTCTGCGGCAACCCAGGGACAGGCAGTTTTTTCCGGTATTTACCCGTTGCCTGATACATTAATTAATGTTCCTTATGTAAAAAATATTATAACAGGTGATATAGACCTGGATTCTGACATGGATATCATTGCTTTAATGCGAATTGATCCAAATACATATGAAGGAATTGATGTATATAAGAGACAGTCAGACGGGAGCTATTTCAAAACACAAACATTTTATTCGCAGTTTAATTTTGAGACATCAGTTATAAATTATGAGCTGAAAGATATGGATAATGACGGTTTTTTAGATGTTGCAGGAGTAATAGGTGATGGGATTGGTCCGGTTATTTTTATAGCTTATAATAACGGAAGTGGTAGTTTTACGATGCAAAATATCAGTGCTCCGTTTTTGGATTTACTTATCCAGAATTTAACAGGGGATTTTGATAATGATGGTGACATTGATATTGTGAATGTAAATAATGATAATTTATTGCAGGTCTATTCAAATATTGGAAACAGGGAATTTAATGTAATCAATCTTAATCAAAATCACGAATTCGGAATGAATTATACAAGTTACGATTTTGATAATGACGGAGATTTAGACATTATAAGAAATTCCAGTATATTATTGAATAATGGAAATTTTTCTTTCTCAGTTTCTGCCAATATTCCGGAAGGGTTCACAGGAGTAATGAAAGATTTTGATAATGACGGAGATTTAGATATGATCACTTCAAACACTTCTCAGATATTTCTCCATCGAAATAACGGATATGGAATTTTTAATGTACATATACTGATAACATCAGCAAATTATACATTTACAAATATAGCAGAGGATTTCAATGCTGATGAAAGTTATGATCTGTTATTGTTCAACACAGTCAATAGTAAACATGAAATATTTAAAAACAACGGAACAGGAAATTTTACATTTTTTTCAGAATTAGATTTCTCCGGGTTCACTCCTTATTACGGTAATGATATAGACTCTGACGGAGATATAGATATTCCGGGAAAAAAGGGAAATCGTATATATGTACTTTTAAATGATCCTACTATAAATCAGATGCCGCGCATAGACAGCTTAAGTCCTCATCAGAATGCAGTATCAGTTAATGTTTCCTCAGATATTTCAATTTATTTTTCAACGGCGATGAATGCATCAACATTAAATAATTCAAACATAAAAGTCTACGGTTTGCAGACAGGACTTATGAACTGTTCAATATCTTACGATGCAGCTCAAAAGAAAGCAACTATAAATCCAAACAATGATTTCAAAGTTGGTGAAAGGATTCAGGTAACACTCTCTTCCGGAATTCAAAATTCCTTATTTAACTCAATATCACCTTTTACATGGACATTCAATGCTCAGGCAATATCGGGAGCAGGAGAGTTTACAGAGGTTCCGGTGAATACTTCGGAAATAAATGTAAGCAGCATTTTAAGTGGGGATTATGATAATGACGGAGATTTAGATATTATTTCCTTGAATACTGACAGTAATAATTTTTCAGTTTATAAAAATGACGGACTGGCTAACTTTACAAGAACTTCAACTTTTCTAGTAAATATAAGTTCAAAATCTTTCATTGGATGTGACCTGGATGGTGACGGTGATCTGGATATTGCAATTGCAGGAATCAATGCAATATCCGTTTACAAAAATAATGGAGATGCAGTATTCTCAGACTATTTCGATATGTCAGGAATTGGAGGAGGAGTTCTTTCAAATTTTTCAGAAACCGGAGATCTGGATAATGACGGTGATATAGATCTTTTTTGGGGAGCTATTAGAACAGATCTTATTCAGGAACCAATGGGTTTTATTTTTTTGAATAACGGGGAGGGGACCTTCAATTATCCTGAAAGCATAATTTTCGGGGTTACACCTGGGGGATGCACGGGAGGCGAATATCCGGGCTATCTGAAAGACATAAATATAATTGATTTTGATAATGACGGTGATTTAGATATTGCAGCTTCTGCTCTTCAGGAAAGATTCTGTATAGGCAGACCGCACGTAATCATTCCTTACATTAGAATTATAAAAAACAATGGAAATTCCCTGTTTTCTTCATCTCAATTTATATTATTAGATTCAATAAGTCCAATTACTACGGAAAATTTTGATAGTGATGAAGATGCAGATATTGTCAGCAATAAATTATTATTAAGAAACAATGATACCGGAAGTTTTACTGCTTCTTCAAATACAGTAAAAGGTAATCTTTTAACATCAGGTGATTTTGATGCAGACGGAGATTTGGATATTTCAGCAGCAGAAAATCCGGATAAAATATTTGTTCATAGTAATGATGGTAATGCATCATTTACTTTAAAGACCGAAGTAGGCTCAAATAATAATGCAACTGCTATGAAGCCCGGAGATTTTGACGGGGACGGTGATATAGACATTGTAAAATTATCAGAATCAGGAACAGAACTCTCAATACTTAAAAACGGCGCCTGCATTCCTCCCATATGCGGGATCTCAGGAGCTGATACAGTTATTACAGGATCAACCAATTTAATTTATCTCGGCTCAACTCAAAATGCTTACTGGGAAATTTCAAACTATGATATAACTCAGGCAACCATATTACCTGGACAGTCAGGTGACAGTGTGAAAATCTTTGCCGGACAAAATGCGGGACATTTCGTCCTGTATTATATAACTCCTGTATGCGGAACCTACCCTTCCTGCTCAAAACATATTTATGTTGTTAATCCAAATGCAATATCCTGTACGATATATTCTGCTGTGGAAGGATTTTATAATATAGGTTTGAATGATCTAAACATGAGAGATACGGTCAGCGCATATTTAAGAAATGTAAATTCACCATATAACAAAGTTGATTCTGCCAGGAAAGTTATAGATTCATTATTATTCGGAGGAAGTTTTACTTTTATGAATGCACCTACAGGAACTTACTATTTGGTTTTAAAACACAGAAACGGACTGGAAACATGGAGTGAGTCGGGTGGCGTAAGTTTAACAAAAGGCGGTCTGGATTATTATGATTTTACTTCTTCTCAAACGCAGGCCTACGGGAATAATTTAGTTTTAAAAGGAACGAAATATTGCTTGTTCAGCGGAGATGTAAATCAAAACGGTATAATTGATCTGACAGATTTAGTACTTATCTATAATGATGTCTCAATTTTTGTATCAGGGTATGTAAATTCTGATGTAAACGGAGACAGAGTTACAGATCTGAGTGACTTATTAATTGCTTATAATAATTCTTCAAACTTTGTAAGCTTAAAGAGACCGTAATCAATATTTTTTAATTTAATCGCTAAGGGTTAAATTCCATGCTGCTCGCAGCGAAAATTTAAAATAAAGAAATATAGAAACCTCGCTGCTTGCGGCGAGGTAGTTCATCTTTTAGGGTTAAATTCCCTGCTGCTTTCTGTGATAATATAAAATATAGGAACATTGATACGTCGCTGCATTCGGGGAGGTGATTCATTTCTACAAGTTCTATACAGTTATGATTGTGTAGATAAAAAAGTTTAGATAATTCAGATATAAAGCTTTTATTAAAACGAATCAACGTAATCTTCAAATTTCTGTATGCCACAATAACACTCCTATTTTCATTTAATTAATCAATCGATTTAATTAAAATGAAAACCGATGAGAAAGTTCGCCTTTATATATCTTATATTTTTACTTAACGGAATATGCTTTTCGCAGAAGATCAAAGATCCTTCTGATCGTAAAATCCCGGTTGATTCTTTGGGGATCAACGGTAATACACCCGACACCTCTGAAATCAAGACTAATGCAATAGATACTTCAAGGCAGGTAGTTTCTGACATAGATGCCGTCATAAATTATTCTGCAAAGGATTCACTGGTATATGATCTGATAAATAAAAAAGTTTATCTTTATAATGAAGGAAAACTGACTTACAAGGATCTGAAACTGGATGCTGGAAGAATCACGGTTGATCAGGAAACACTGCTGCTTGAAGCATACGGCATTCCGGACAGTATAAAGGAAGGGAAGTTTGTTCAGTCGCCCCTGATGTTTCAGGGAAATGATAAGTATGAAGGAGCGAAGCTTACATATAATTTCAGGTCACAGCAGGGAAATGTTTCCATGGGATTCAGTGATGCGGAAATCGGATATTATTTCGGTGATAAGATAAAAAAAGTTTCGAGCGATGTGCTGTTTATAAAAGACGGTATGTACACTACTTCCACGGACCGTGAAGATCCGGAATATTATTTTCTCTCTCCGAAAATGAAAGTAATTCCCAATGATAAAGTGATCGCTCAGTCGGTATTCGTATATATAGAAGGCGTTCCTGTATTCTGGATTCCATTCGGTGTATTTCCAAACAAATCAGGAAGATCATCCGGTCTTATCCCTCCTAAATTCGGTGACGATGCAACATACGGACAGTATCTTTCGCGGCTCGGATATTTCTGGGCAATAAATAAATACATAGACTTCGCTGCAACAGGCAGCTACTTCACAAAAGGAAGAATTGATGCATACGGAAGATTCAGATATGCTTCAAAATATAATTTTTCCGGAGCGCTTGAAGGCGGATATTCCAGGATACGGCTGGGCGAAAGTACTGACATAGGTACATCAAATTCCGATGCCTGGAATTTAAGCATCGGACATAATCAGCAGTTAACCCCGACTTCCCGGTTTGATGCAAGCCTGACTTTTACAAGCGGAATAAATTATTATAACATTTCAACGAACTCTTTATCAGAATTGCTTCAGCAGAACATTGTCTCAAATGTGACTTATGCAAAAACATGGGAAGGAACACCCTTTGCACTGAACGCAAATTATTACAGGGATCAGAATCTTTATAACGGGGATCTCAGGGAGAGAATACCGCTGATAAATTTTTCCGTATCGCAGACTTTTCCGTTTGAATCCTCTGCATCGGATTATTCTCACAGGAAGCTTTACGAATATTTTTCCTTTTCATACAGCGGAAGCATTTTAAACAACAGGACGAAAGTTTCGGGAACATCCGTTCAGACCGGCAGGGATACAACCGTTAAGGATCTGCAGTCGGGAGTAAGGAACACTTTGAATCTTGCACTTTCGCCGAAATTTGAATTTATATCTCTTATACCTTACTTCAATTACAACGAGATATGGTATAATAAATATATTACAAAGAATTTCAATCCGGCTGACAGTTCAGTGAATATAAGCGAGGCAAATGCAATTAAGGCTTTAAGATATTTTTCCACCGGTGTGAGTTTATCTACAAAATTTGTGGGAATATTCACTCCGAGAATATTTAATGTAAGAGGAATAAGGCACACGATCACACCGGCTTTGACATATAATTATCAGCCGGATTTTTCAGATCCGAAGTGGGGGTATTTTAATTCTTATACGGATCAGTTTGGCAGGCAGGTTAATTATTCCATTTATGAGAAAGGCGTATTCGGCGGTGCGCCTTCGGGTGAATCACAGTCACTTGCATTTACTTTAGGTAATATTTTTGAAATGAAGACACAGGTAAATGATACTACTGAAAATAAGTTCCAGTTGTTTGTGATCGATGCCGGAATTAATTATAACTTTGCAGCTGATTCATTGAAATTTTCTCCGCTATTAACTTCTTTCAGAACAAACATCGGGAGTTTTCTGAATATTTCCGGAGGAGCTTCGTTTAATCTTTATAAATATGAGAAAAGTATTGATGCGCGGGTAAATCAGTTCTTACTGAATACTGACGGTAAATTAGCCAACATTACTAATTTCACAATCAGCATGTCAACTGCTTTCAGTTTCAATGCCGGCAGTGAAGTAAAAAAAGTTAATCCTAACGATACACTGATGCTTGGCGGGGATTATAAAGGGACTATGACAACAAAAGTTGACGAGGTTTCCTTTAACATTCCCTTAAGCGGAGGTTTGGGATTTAACTATTCCGAAAACAATCCGAATCCTTACACAACATTCCGGTCTTCTAATTTATCAGGAAACATTGCTTTTAATCTTACTGAGAAATGGAGGCTGACTTTTCAGACAAGCTATGATATTCTTAATCATCAGCTGACTGCGCCATACATAACGGCATACAGGGATCTGAATTCATGGGAAATGAATTTCAACTGGTATCCTGCCGGATCTTTCAGGGGATTTTCTCTTGAGGTCAGAATAAAAGCACCGCAGCTTCGTGATATAAAGGTTTCAAAACAAACAAATTCAAGAGGAGTGTTCAATTGACAATACAGAAATATTCAGGTGCCGGGAATAAATTCTTTATGATAAATGATCCGGATGGAGTTATGAAAGATCACAAAGGTCTTGTCATTAAATTATCGTCTGAGGATTCTGAAATGGACGGGGTGATCTTTGTAGAAAGTTCATCAGTTGCTGATTTTAAAATGAATTATTTTAACAGGGACGGTACCGGAGATGCTCTGTGCGGCAACGGATTACGATGCACGGTAAAATATATTCTTGATAATAATTTATCCGATAAGAAAAACCTCAATATAGAAGCTGTGTCAGAAATTTACGCATGTGAATATCTTGAGAGCGGACTTATTTCAGTTTCATTTCCTCCGCCTGTAAAAGTCAAAACGAATTTCAAGCTAAAGGTTCATTTTCAGGAGTGGTGGGAATTGCTTAATTGTTCATATGTTGACTGCGGATCTCCACATATTGTTGTTTTCATTGATGAGATAGAAAAGCCCATTGTAAATAATCTTGAGGAAGTAAAAATTGTTGAATGGGGAAGAAATATAAGAATGCACAAAGATCTGATGCCTGAAGGAGCTAACGTTAATTTTGTAAAAGTCATTTCAAAAGAAAAAGGAGAGCTTGAGATCAGAAGTTATGAAAGGGGAGTTGAAGGTGAAACTCTTGCATGCGGTACCGGAGCGATCTCATCTGCTTTGATATTTTATATTTTGAGAAATCAAAACGATGAGATTAAATTATTAACAAGATCAGGAGAATATCTTAAAGTAAAGATTGATATTGAGAATGGAAAACTTAACAAAATTTATCTCACAGGAAATGCAGTCCGCATAAAATAAAAACGCCCCTTAACGGGGGCGCTTTATTTTCATTACTATATATAGTATTTCTTAAAATAAAATAAATGATATTGCAGCATTCGAAATCAAATGACTGTTATCATTCTTTGTGAAAACATATCCTGCTCCAAGCTGCAGACTGATGTAATTTTCAAGATAGAACAGGAATCCGGCAGTGAACGCGTGATTTGCATATGAAAAATCACTGGAATTTGTTTGAATCTGATACTTACCATTTTCAAGTATCCAGTTTTGAGTTATAAATTGATTAAGTGTAACTATGTATCCTGCATTAAATCTGATCCTGTTTGTCATATTATACCAGTAAGCCAATTCCCCTGTACCTGTCCATAATTTACCAAATGCTGAATCAAATGGAGTTCCTAATTGGAATGCACCTAAAAGCTGATGATTCAATCCGATCGGGTAACCATATCTTCCTCTTGCCTGAAGGGAAGGATTTGGTGTTTCGATTATTGCATTTCTTGTTAAAACAGTGAAATCCACACCTAATCTGATATCGCCGCCATAATATCTGGGATTTGTAAAAGAGTAATTTATGCTGCCTTCGTAATTTTCAAAAAGAACACTTTCAATTCTGAAGTAGCTTAGTGCGCTTTTTGAAGAATTAGCAACTCCTGATGCATCAATTATTGCCTGAATAGCTTCTATCATTTTAGCCTGATATATCTGTTTGTATTTTGTTTTGTAAGCACTCTCTGCATCTATAATATGCGATATATCAAGTGTTGATTGCTTAGGCAGATATGCTGATGTAACTCCTGATCTTTTCAGTTCCTGATCAATGCTGATAGCTTTTGCAAGCGGAGTAGCATTAACCTGTCTTCCGTAACCCAAACCGGCAAAAAGATCAATTTGAGGTCTGTTCTTGCTTGAATCAAACGGAAGAAATTCCTGCTGCCATAAAAAAGTCGAATTTACTGCACCGTTTACGAAGAAACCTTTATCTTTGCGGAAATATTTGCTTATATCAGCATTGAAATTGTATGAATACTGCGGGTTAAGTGAAACAGTATCTGCATTATTTCCAAAAATTGCACCTGTAAGTCCGATATTCCATGCATAACTTGGTGATGAATAAAACTGATTATATAATCCATCAACTCTAAAAACCTGAGTGATTGTTTTGGGCGGAGTTAAAGAATCCGGAATATCACGATTTGTATAATCAAATTGGTCCCAGTTCCAACTACCGTTAAGAATTGCCTGTTTTGCTGTACTTGTAGTAATATCAAAATCTGTTATTTTCACATTCTGCGAATATCCAACAGAAGTTACAAAAAGCATTACTAAAAAGTATTTTAGAATTTTCATTTGTATCCCTTTCTTTTATTTTTTAAGTATTTGTAATATATACAATATTTGATAAATATATAATGTAATAAATTAAGTGTTTGTGAAATTTTTTATTATTCAATTTTGTGTTTGGAATTAAAGTATCTTTTTATTATAATACTACTTATTAATAATTAAAAAAATAATTTTGGAGAAAAAACAGCTTATTGTTATTGGTGCGGGACCGGGTGGATATGCTGCGGCATTTCTGGCATCTGATCTTGGAATTAAGGTTACTTTAATTGATAATGAAAAAAACCCCGGAGGTGTCTGCTTATACAGAGGTTGTATACCATCTAAAGCCCTTCTTCATGTTGCAAAAGTTATATCGGAATCTGAAGAGGCAATTAATTTTGGAGTAGAATTTTCAAAACCGAAGATCGATCTTAAAAAGATGAGATCATGGAAGGATGAAGTTGTGAATAAATTAACTTCAGGTCTTGGACAGATCAGTAAGCTCAGGAAAATCGAGTATATAAAGGGAAGAGCAAAGTTTCTGAATTCTAATACTATAGAAATTGTAAAAGACGATAGATCAGTTGAAATTATTAATTTTGAGAATGCAATAATTGCTACAGGTTCTCAACCACATAATATTCCTTCCTTATTTATAAATTCTTCAAGAGTTCTTGATTCAACTTCTGCTTTGAATATCGAAGATATTCCTAAATCCATGCTTGTGATTGGCGGCGGTTATATCGGACTTGAGCTTGGAACAGTATATGCGACCTTAGGAACAAAAGTAACTGTTGCTGAAATGCTTCCGGGAATATTGAATGGAGCTGATGATGACCTTGTCGCAGTCCTTCAAAAAAGAGTAAAGTCATTGTTTGAATCAATTTTGACAGACACGAAGGTAATTTCTCTGGAGGAAGTTAAATCAGGCATTAAAGTTAATTTTGAGGATAATAAATCTCAAAGGACAGAAAAAATATTTGATAAAATCCTGATATCAATCGGAAGAAAGCCTAATTCTAAAAATTTAGGACTGGAGAATACTAAGGTTGAAGTAAATGAAAAAGGATTCATAAAGGCAGATAATCAGCTAAGAACTTCCGATAAAAATATTTTTGCTATTGGAGATGTAGCAGGCGAACCGATGCTAGCCCACAAAGCTTCTCATGAAGGACGAGTTGCTGCTGAAGTAATTGCAGGGCATAAATCTGCCTTCGAACCAAAGGCTATACCCGCAGTTGTTTTTACTGATCCGGAAATAGCATGGTGCGGACTGACGGAAAATGAAGCGAAAGAAAAAAACGTAGAAATTTCCGTGGCAAAATTTCCGTGGGCTGCATCAGGAAGAGCTTTGACTTTAGGAAGAACAGACGGACTGACAAAACTTATATTAGATCCAAAGACAAACAGGTTACTGGGTATGGGAATTGTAGGACCGGGAGCAGGGGATTT
>CAZLOL010000120.1:0-11742 GCA_964561045.1 uncultured Ignavibacteriaceae bacterium
CCGTAAGTAACAAGCGGATTGTTAAAAGTAGTACTTCTGGCTGAAAGATCTTTAGTATACTGACCTACGCTTGTATTTGAGACAAATGCAGATACAGCTAATGCCAGAATAAAGATAATTGTTATTTTTATTAATGTTTTCATCATTGAACTCCTTAAAAATTAATTTTTAAAAAATCCAATCATTTAAACCTGAAATTCATTGATCTGTAAGATTGGGGTGCGGATCAATGAATATTAACCACATGGTTCCATTCATTTATCCTCCTTAAGATTTCTTAGATTAGAATAGAATTATAAAATGGGACTTTGTCTAATATCCCTGCATTTAATTTATTCCAATTATAAGTGCAATTTCTGTTCCGTAATTGATTGTTCGATTTCAGATGGAAAGTAAACTAAATAATTATACGAGTGTAGAGAAATTCCCTTGTCTGAAAAATATTGGGGAAAATATCCCCACAGCGCAAATACAAATTTTTACTGAACTAAGATGTAAATCAGATATGAAGTATTCTTTTAAATAAAAAAGACCCTGATCTTCAAAGTTGATTATCTTTGTTCATCAGAGTCTTTTTGTATAATTAAGTTTGCAAAAAGTTTCTTAAAACAATTAACGGAGAAATTAAAAATCAGTTTTTTAAAATTACTTAATAAGCATCATGCTTTTTGTTACTCTGAAATCACCTGTAGAAATCGTATAAAAATAAACACCACCGGATAAATTACTTCCGTCGAAATCTATTTCATAACTACCTGGATTCTGATTCTCATTTACTAACGAAGATATCTCATTACCCAGAACATCAAAAATTTTCAATGTAACAAAACCCGATTTTGGAAGCTGATAACTGATTATGGTGTTAGGATTAAAAGGATTCGGATAGTTCTGACTTATGCTGAAATCTTTTATTTCCGAACCGGTTACTGTAATTCCTGTTGCAAGTTTAACTATAATCCTTCTGTTTACTGCCCAGTTCCATTCATCTCCGCTCGATCCTCCGTTGCTGTTGGTTGCAAGTCCCGTAGCCCACAGAGTATCAGTACCTTGTAAAGCCGGCGCTGTATAATTAAACTGTACGGTAGCGGATCCGGATGTCATTGGAATATCATTATTATGAGTCAGCTCGCCGTTTGATAGATGAATATTGGAAGAAACCGGAGCTAATACTCCCTGGCGGGTGGCAATATCCAGACCTGCACCTAATTTACCTGCTTTAGATATAGTAAGTGAAAATTGTCTTGTGGTACCTGCCGTAACAGTATCCGGTCCGTTCAGTAAAACGGAAACATCAGTAACTGCTGAGGATCCGTGACAACCGCCGCAGCCGGATGTGGATGTTTTTCTTGTTCTTCCTGTTCTTCCGTCAGGATCACCATATAAGGTGATACTAATTGAGAAAAACAGAATTAGGAGCGATGCTGCAAAAAAACTGAATTTTAATTTATTCATTTTAAAAAGTATTTTAAATTAGTGAATGATTGTGTTAAGTCAATTACCGTGCCTGAGACAAAATGACAGGATTCGGAAATGAGTTTTTTATGGACAAAACGTGTGGGGAATTATGCAACAATGTAATAGTGCTGTTTTCTTTAAATCAATAATTTCAGTTCAGAATAAATTAAATTTGATTTAGATGCTTTTAAATGATAATTATATAAGAACCGTTTTATATTTACTGAAATGAGTAATGAATAATACTTTTATTCATTATTGTTCATTTGAAAGCGGATTTTTTAGCATTCAACTCTATATATTCAGGATTAAACATCAGTTAATATTAAAATCCTGATGTCTGATCTCTTTATATTTTTACTAATGTAATTAAATTCAGAATATGGGGATTCTTATAATTTGTTCACTTTTATTGTAGACTTAATCCACAACAATATTTAAACCCCCTCATTTTTTTACAAAAAAGCAATAAATGATTTGGCACACATATTGACTTTATAGATAGCAAAAGTAATAAACATGAATAATCAAATAATAAATAGTGGAGGAAATAAAATGAAACGATTAGCTACAATATTATTGCTCATGCTTTGTCCCGGATTTATTTTTGGAGTACCAAGAGTAAAGATCGTAACTCAGTATGTAACCCCTGAAATGCTTGCAACGAATTCGGCATTTTTTGCAGATTCAACTGTGGCAAGCGGATTAAATAATGTCGCCAAAGGAACTTATGTATATTTAAGAGCCTGGAATTTCGGCGATACTGCTCAGATCAGCAATGCAACATGGACATTTCTATCGGTACCAGAAGGTTCAGGTGCAACATTGGCAACTGTAACCGGTTTAAGCTGGTGGACAAAATTCAAAGCTGATTCTGCAGGAACATATGAAATTAAGGTTTCTATAGTTACATCAACAGGAACCAAGGATACCACTACTAAAATATACGGTGCAAATTATGTCGGAACAGGCGGATTTGATAATGTAAACGCACAATATCCTAACTGCATGAGCTGTCACGGATCTACTCCACAGTTTCAGGCAATTTTTGATAAGTGGAAAGTTTCAGATCACGCTACAAACTTTAAGAAAAACATTACAACCGGAGGAGCTTTCTTCGGAACCAGCTGTTTTAAATGTCATACAACCGGTTATGATCAGAACATAGTTGCTGAAAATAACGGTTTTGATGATAAGGCAAGACAACTCGGATGGGTATGGAGTAATTATGCACCGCCGAAACCTTCTAACTGGGATACATTAAAGAACAGATTCCCGTCACTTGTTGCATTTGCAGGAGTTGGATGTGAAAGCTGTCACGGACCAGGAAGACAACACGTTGTAAATGAAGGCGATACGAACATGATCAGCAAGAGCCTGGAAGCAGGCGCATGCGGAAAGTGTCACGATGAACCGCCTGAAGCACCGATATTCCAGCAATGGGAACATTCATTGCACTCTGAAATAGTATGGAGCAGTTCATTTGCTCAAAACAATAACGGAACCAACAATTTAGACAACTGTATAAGATGCCATGACGGTACGGGTTATGTAAATTATACAAAATCAAAGGGTACTTACACAAACGGTTTTACAGTTGCCAAACAGGTAAATGTAACATGTGCTGTTTGTCATGATCCTCACGGCGGACCGGAATCACAAATGAGAAAAGGTCCTGTTTCCGGCGATACACTTGCAAACGGATACAGATATTCCAATGTCGGAAAAGGAGAGGTCTGTATGAATTGTCATAAAGCAAGAAGAAATGTTGCTACGTATACACAAACAAGAGTAAACTCCGCAAACTGGGGTCCTCACCATTCAGGTCAGGCTGATATTTATGAAGCACAAAACGCAGCAACTTTCGGAGGCGCTCCTTATCAGTCAACACAGCATAAGGAATTCCTCGTAAATTCCTGTGTGAAATGTCATATGCCTCCAACTGATACTACTTTAGTAAACAGAGACAAGGTCGGCGGACATACAATGAGCATACATAATGACGAGAATGATTTTGATTATCTTGCAGGATGTCAGAGCTGTCACTTCGGAAAAACAAGATTTGACCAGTTCATAGCTCCTTATGATTATGACGGCGACGGAACAATAGAACCATGGGTAACAGAAGTAGACGGATGTCTTAGAAATCTGAGATTAGCATTGCCTCCGGTTGGTGTTGATTCAGTTGCATGGCAGTTAGTAGCTGCAGATACTTTTAACATACCATTAAGACAGGCATACTGGAATTATTTAATAGTTGATCAGGGAAGCGAACGAGGAATGCACAATCCGAAATATTCAGTTGATGTATTGATCAGATCTAAACAGGTATTGACAGGAATTATTCCGGTAACAGGAGCTGAAATTCCGGGAAGATTTGAAATGTCACAGAATTATCCGAATCCGTTCAATCCTTCGACAAAGATTGAATTCTCATTGCCTAAGCAATCAAATGTAATAGTTAAGATATTTGATATTACAGGTCGTGAAGTAAAGACTTTGATCAATGAAAGAATGTCTGCCGGAAAGTATAAAACAGACTGGAATTCAGTTGATAATGCAGGTAACAATGTTTCGAGTGGGGTATATTTCTACAAAATTGTTGCAGGCAGCTTCACAGAGACAAAGAAGATGATACTTGTAAAGTAAATAAAGTACAAAATAATTTATAGTTCCTCCATTATAAACCTGCCTCATTAAATTGAGGCAGGTTTTTTTAATTTTTATTGAATACTAATTGTATTATAAAAGTCATATTTTGTCATGACAGGAATCAAAGTAATTTTAAATAAAAAGTATAAATTACATTGAAAAATTATATACAAAAGCATGACAGATCTAATTAAATTTATAGTAATAGATGATGAACCTAATTCAACCAAGCTTATAGCAAAAGTATTAGGCAGAAAAGGTTATAAGGTTGATGAGTACAATGACAGTGTGGCTGCAAAGGAGAAAATCGAGGAGGGAGAATACGATATAATAATTTCCGATCTACAGATGCCGGCAGTTACAGGCGAAGATCTTTTAAAATGCAAACCCGAAAATTCTTTATTCATAATGATCACAGGATACGGCTCAATTGATTCAGCAGTTGAATCAATGAAGAACGGAGCTTTTGATTATATCAGCAAACCTTTTCACTTAGATGAGTTATCCATAAAAATTGACAAGGCAGTTGACAGGATACGGCTTACAAAACAGCTTTCAAATCTGAAATCACAGATCGAAGAAAATTATTCGTTTGGAAACATTATCGGAAAGAGCAAGAAAATGCTCAACGTTTTCGAACTTATAAAGAATGTTTCCAGAACAAAGGTAAATGTACTGCTCGAAGGACAGAGCGGTACTGGAAAAGAGATCGTCGCAAGGTCAATTCACTTTAACAGTGACAGAAAGAACAATCCTTTCATTGCCATTAACTGCAGCGCTATTCCCGAAGCTCTTCTTGAAAGCGAGCTTTTCGGTCATACAAAAGGAGCATTTACCGGAGCATCAGATTTTCAGAAAGGCGTATTTGAACAGGCAAATACCGGGACTATAATGCTTGATGAAATTGCAGAAATGCCTTTTAACCTGCAGGCAAAGCTGCTGAGAGTGATTGAGAACTGGGAAGTAAAACCTATAGGAAGCGATAAGATCAAGAAAGTTGACGTAAGGCTGATCTCTGCTACAAATCAGAATCTCAGAGAAATGATCGCTCAAAAAAAATTCAGAGAAGATCTTTATTACAGAATATCAACTGTTTCAGTGGTGCTTCCTACACTCAATGAAAGAAAAGAAGATATTCCCTATATTTCCAATTATATTCTGAAGAAATTATCTTCAAAACTGAACAGAGTACTTTCTATAAATTCATCCGGTCTGGAAATACTCATGAATAATGACTGGAAAGGAAATGTAAGGGAGCTGGAAAATGTAATTGAGCGTGCTGCAATTTCTTCATCAACGGACGAACTGAATAAGGCAAACTTCAATTTTCTCAATAATACGGAAAATAATATCTCATCATACGGAAATTTTAACGGAATGGAAGGTCTAAAGGAAGTTGAGGGTTCTTATATTAAAAAAGTTCTTGAAGAAAATAACTGGAATAAGCTAAAAGCTTCGCATATTCTTGGAATAGACAGAAAAACACTTTATAAGAAAATACGAGAATTTAATCTAGAGTGACTCGTAAGATTTGTAAGATTTCCTTCTTTGAATCACAAATTCACCATTCTATTTGTAGAAAAATTCCCCACAGGTTAATAAAATTCTAAATAGTATTAATTTCAGGAAAATATCGCATGTTTCCTGTAGCTTTAGTGGCATAAAGATTGATATAAGGTCATTATACAGTAAGGTGAAAAATGAAACTTAGAAGAATTCATATTTTGTGTCCTAAATCTGAAATTTGTTCATTGATCAGAAAAACATTACCGGAATCAAAATATTCGATTTCGTGTACTTCAACAGAAGATATAAACGAAAAGACACTGGATAATCTTGATATTGACAATATAGATTGCCTTATTTTGGATAATGAAATTAACCTTAATCTATCTGAAAATTTAAAGGAAAAATTCAATAAAGTATCCATCGTATATCTTCCTTCCTTTGATTCCGGCAGTTGCAGGAATAAAGTAGTAAAATATATTCCGGAACCACTGAGACTAAGTGAGCTGCATGAAGCAATAGAAAGTATATTTAAACTTAAATAATTTTGAATAAATCTTTAAAAAATATCATATTCGTCATATTCGGATTATTTGTCATTAGTTTTACAGTGATATTTTCTGATAGTTTTATTTTAAGCAGCACTTCCAAGAGCGCTGATGTTTGTCTTTCCTGCCATGAGGACGAAAGTCTGACGATGGAAAAAGAAGGAAAGATAGTTTCAATATATGTAAATCCGAATCTTTATAAGAAATCAGTTCACGGCGGAGCCGAATGCTCGGATTGTCATTTGAATTATAATGCAGATGAAATTCCCCATTCCAAATCAAAAGAGAAAGTTAACTGCAATACTTGTCATGATAATCTGAAAGGAATTGAAAAAAGTGTACATAAAAGTGTTGACTGTTATGACTGTCATTCAAAGCATGATGTAAAACCCGCAAAAGACTTAGCAAAAGATCAGACTGCAAATTGTCTGAGCTGTCATAAAAAGAAGAACATTCAGCAGTTCAGTTCGAGCATACATGCAAAGAAGAACATTGGCTGCGACGGTTGTCATAAAGGTGGTCACGAAACATCAAAGATCTCAAAGAGTGAAGTATCAAACGTCTGCGGAAAGTGTCACAACGAAAATAAAGCTGAGTTCAAGAACAGTATTCACCATACGGTATTAAGCGGAGGCAATCCCAATGCTCCTGTCTGTACTGACTGTCACGGAGCTCATAAAATTTTAACCAGCAAGATATCGATAGAATCAGAAGGATGTCTTAATTGTCATTTGAATGAAAAATTGTTTCCGGGAGACGCAAAGGGATCTGCTAATTTTGTAGGGCAGTACAAAACAAGCATTCATGCTTCAATTGAAAAGAACGGTCAGGAAGCTGCAGGATGTGTGGATTGTCACGGTGATCACATGGTTCAGAATCCGAACGATCCTAAATCAGCAACACGACTTGCAAGGCAGATAGAAACATGCGGTAAATGTCATAAAGATGTTACGGATAATTTCAAGAAATCGAAACACGGTCAGGAGCTTTTAAAAGGAAATGATAAAGCGCCTGCATGTTCGGATTGTCACGGAGAGCATGACATTAAATCTACTCTTTTGTCGGATGAATTTTCGAAGATCAATCTTGCAGATAAGTGCCTGAGCTGTCATAAGGATGGAAAAATTCCACACAAAAATTATCAGGGTGAGGAAGAACTCATCACCGGATATCAGAAAAGTGTCCACTATGAAGCGCTTAAGAATGGAAATGAAAAAGCACCAACATGTTATAACTGTCACGGTGCTCACGAAATGGAAATAGCCGATAATCCCGATTCGAAAATAAGCAAGAAGAACATTGCCAAAACATGCGGACAGTCTGAATGTCATGTTAAAGAACTTGATAAATATACGGGAAGTATTCATGAAAAAGGAGTATCGGAAAATAATAAAGATGCTCCTACCTGCAATAACTGTCACGGAAATCACGGAATTATGACAAAGAATATTGACAATAAACTTCAAAAATCCAATGACCTGATAAGGCTTTGTTCAAATTGCCATGCATCCGTGGAAATGATAAACAGAAATGATCTCCCGACCAAGGTCAGTGAAACTTACCGTGAAAGTTTCCACGGACTTGCTACAAGGGGCGGTTCAAAAGAAGCGGCAAACTGCGAAAGCTGTCACGGAAATCATGATGTCAGACCATCGAGTGATTCTTTATCCACAATAAACAAGAAGAATCTTCCACAGACCTGCGGGAAATGTCATCCCGCCGCAAATGAAGTCCTGATATCATCTAAGATCCATCTTACTGATATAAGCAAGGATTCGCCATGGACATACTGGATAACCAGATTTTATATATTTTTAATTATTGCAGTGATTGGATTTATGGTAATTCATAATATCCTTGATTACAGAAAAAAGAGACTGATAAAAAAGAACTCATGACCGAAGAAAAAAAATACATAAGAATGACAAGGAATGAAAGGATACAGCATTTCTTTCTTTTATCGAGTTTCATTGTACTTGTCATCACAGGCTTCTGGCTTAAATTTCCTGAAGCATGGTGGGTAAAATGGATAGTTTTTATTATAGGCGAAAATGCATTTGAAGCAAGAGGAATTATTCACAGAGTTGCATCAATAGTTTTAATAGTTGTATCTGTATATCATCTTTTTTATGTTTCCTTCACGCAAAGCGGCAGGAAACTCGTAAAGGACTTTTTTCCGGCAAAGAATGATATAGCGGATTTCAAGGATTCAATGCTTTATCTTGTAAATAAAAAGCCCGAAAAGCCGAAATTCGGAAGGTTCAGTTATATAGAAAAAATGGAATACTGGGCTGTAGTTTGGGGAACCGTCATAATGGGAGCGACGGGATTTATATTATGGTTCAAGGATTTCTTCTTTAAATATTTTTCAAATACGGGAATGGATATAGCGACTGCCATACATTATTATGAAGCTATTCTTGCAAGCCTTGCCATTTTAGTCTGGCATTTTTATTTTGTATTCCTGAATCCCGATGTTTATCCGATGAATAAAGCCTGGTGGACAGGGTTATTAACAAAAGAGGAAATGGAAAAAGAACATCCTCTTGAACTCGAAAAAATTGAAGAGACAAAAAAAATTGAAAATAATATAACTTAACAGTTCTGAATAAAATAATATGGACGAAAAAGACAAAATTGAAGAAAGTAATAAAAAACCCGTAAAGGTCAAACGGTTTTTTAAGAATGTCAGGGGCTGGAAAAGATTTTTTCTGCTATCCGGAATTTACCTTGGTACTTTTCTGGTGCTTTTTGCAATAGCGGCTGAATATACTTCGCGTCCTTCATTTTGTCCAACGTGTCATTACATGGAAACATTCTATCAGAGCTGGAAGACCTCGGCTCATAATAAAGTTGATTGCGTCGAATGCCATTTTGAACCCGGATTAACCGGTACAATAAAAGGTAAACTCAACGGACTGGTTCAGATAGTAAGTTATGTCTCTTTGACATACAAAAAAAGAAAACCGGTGGCTGAGATTCCTGATAATACATGCGCAAGGTCCGGCTGCCACGAAAAACAATCTCTCAGCGATTCAACGTATGACTTCAGAGGAATTGCTTTCAGTCATAAGCATCATCTCGGTGAGCAGAGAAGAGGTAAAACTTTAAAATGCATCAGCTGTCATTCTCAGATCGTGCAGGGAACTCACATGGAAGTTACAGTCTCCACCTGCACAAACTGTCATTTTAAAAAATCGGAAGATCCTGAGCATAAATACGATAAACTTTCAAACTGCAACAACTGCCATAAATTCGATGAAAAGCCGAAAGAAGTTCTGGCTAATCTCAGATATAATCATACTTCAGTCGTTGAGAATAAAATAGATTGTAACGGATGCCACAGTAACACAGTCATTGGTGACGGAGCTGTAGGCAAAGAAAGATGTTTCCAGTGTCATTTTGAACAGGATAGACTTGACAAATTTAGCGACGTAGAACTGATGCACAACACACATATCAGCAAGCATAGTTTAGCCTGTTATAATTGCCATTCTCCGATTGAGCACAAAATTCAGAAATTAGATCCTAATGCAAGTCCTGATTGTAACAGCTGTCATTCTAATGCTCATGCATCGCAGGTAAGTCTTTTCAGCGGAGAAAATGGTTTCAATGTGGAGAAATCTCCAAGCTCGATGTTTATGAGCGGAATCAACTGCAAAGGCTGTCACATTTTTCATGAAATGGACAGGATGGATATTAACACATCCAAAGCAAAAGGCGGTTCCTGTGAAAAATGTCACGGACCGGGTTATGATAATCTGCTGAAAGAATGGGAAGAAACTTCTGTTAAAAGACTCAATATTATTAAGACCATATACAATGCAGTGAATCCGCAGATACAAAATTCAAAAAGCTCCAACAGGGAAGAAGCCATAAAATATATGGATGAAGCCAATCATAATTTCAGACTTGTGGAAGTGGGCAAGAGTGTACATAATGTGCAGTTCTCAGACAAACTACTTGTGGCAAGTTATGAACTCATGAAAAAAGCTTTAAGTATTGTAGGCGCATCTGCAAAGATGCCGGAATTCAAATCGAGTTCGGACGTCATTCCTAATGAATGTTACCGCTGTCATTCGGGAATTCAGGAGATATCTGTTAAAAAGTACGGAATGGATTTTTCACATAACAAGCATATCATCGAAAATAAAGTTGCCTGCGCAAGATGCCATTCGAATGTTAACAAACACGGTGAACTTACGATGAGCAAGGAAAGCTGCAACAACTGTCACCATTCACAGAACAAGCGGAACGAGTCCTGTGAAAAATGCCACTCATTCCAGACACAGGTGTATGAAGGAAATTATATGAATAAGAATCAGCCTGATTTCATGAAAGCCGGAGGTTCAAACTGCATAGACTGCCATGTCAGTTCAGATAAAGTAATCAAGCCCGACAGCAAGATCTGTTCTAAATGTCACGACGCAGGGTATGATGAAATGATGGGAGAGTGGAAAGCTGATGTAAAGAAATTATCCGGTGAAGTGAGTGAGCTTATGAACGGACTTAATTCAGCAGAACTGAGTGAAGAGCAAAAGAGTGAGATAAAGGAAGTAAAAAGAATTTTATCTGATATAAATTCTCATCAAAGCATATATGTCCATAATTATGATCTGCTGAGTTCATTATTGAGTGAAAAGAAGAAGAAACTAAAGGCGATGTCAAAATAATTAGCAAATGAAATTCAAAAATTTTATTATTACAAAAATTTTTAAGGTATAATTTTATAAACTAAAAAAAAAGCAGAATGAAAAAGAAAATCGTTATCATTGCTTTAATTATTATCACACCGCTAATAATTATCACAAGCAATAACACGGCTATTAAATCACAGTCGGAAGCGAAATACGTCGGTGTTACAACCTGCGTAGGGGCATGTCATAAGACTGAATCACAGGGAAGTCAGCTTTCTATTTGGGAAAACTCAAAACATTCAAAAGCATTCACTACACTTCAGACTCCTGAGGCTGATGAAATTGCCAAAACAAAAGGGTTTACCACTGCAGCAGCTGAAACACCTGAATGTCTGAAATGCCATACGCTTACTGCAGCTGATGCCGGAAATACGGAGGACACCTTTGATAAAACACAGGGTGTTCAGTGTGAAACCTGTCATGGTCCCGGATCAGAATACAAGAAAATGTCTGTCATGAAAGATAAACAGGCAGCAAAAGATGCCGGCTTGATAATTCATGAAGAAAAGGCAGCATTCTGTACCGGATGTCATAACTCTGAAAGTCCTACTTTCAAGGAATTTGATTATGATAAAATGTGGGATCAGATAAAGCATCCGAAACCGGCGAAAGAGTAGAGTTTTGTGTGTAGAGTGTAGTGAGTAGTGAGTAGTGTGTAGTGTGTAGTGTGTAGTGTGTAGTGTGTATATAGTGTAGAGAGTGTATAGTGTGTAGAGTGTAAAGTGTGTAGAGTGTAAAGTGTGTAGAGTGTAAAGTGTGTATATAGTGTATTGTGTGTAGAGTGTTTAGAGTGTTTGGAGTTTATGGAGTTTTTTTTTAAAGTAAATATTTTTCAGTAATCTCATTGAAACGGATATGAATCATGAGATCTTACAAGTTGAAAA
>CAZLOL010000121.1:0-11605 GCA_964561045.1 uncultured Ignavibacteriaceae bacterium
ATCTTACGTATCTTATTCCGGTTTTAAAATTACCGGATCTTCGATTAATTCCGCACCGGATCCGTTTTCAGGAACAATATAAGAGCTGATTCTGTCTTTTTCATCCGTGCGCCTGTTGCGCCATTTGCGCGCTACTTTATTAATTTTAACCGGATAGATAGTAAGCGTGCCATCCTTTGCTATATGAAGGCGGAGAAAGTTTTTATAATCCTGTATCTTCAGAGCGGAGAAAGCTTCTTCGTTATGTCTTCCGAAAAAATACATTGAAATGAAAAGATAGATGCCCATAATTATTGACCCCGCTATCCAACCGAGCCAGAATACAAGAGCAAAGGCAAATATGAACTGGAAAAAAGTGCCGTTGCCGAACAGATACGTTGCCAGATAGAGGCTTCCCCAGCCTAAGTAAAAGATCGCTATCATGTGCGCCATGCAGTGCAGAAATCCGCCAGCCCATTTATAAATCTTTGAATGAGTATCCGTGAACGTAATGAAAGCTCCGAATATAAATATGATCCAGACTGCAACGAGAGGATTATTTTTGAAAGCTTTTGCTGTCAAAACAAAAATATCCCAGAAATCAGACGGTGCGGAGAAATTAATTGTTGCTCCTACAAGCCAGGTAGTAAACAGATAAAGTATTCCGGTTAATATTCCAAAACCCGGATTAAGAAACAGAAAAAGCAGATCGCCGAATGCAAGCTTTTTGGATGTTTCTATATCCGGATAACTTTTTTTAAGTGAGAATGTACGTTTGGATTTTTTATTAGCGCCGTAATCCTCAGAGATAAGAGACACATCTATATCATTAGTCGGATGAAGAAACGCTCCGCCGCCGCCTGCGGTGATCTTCTGAACTTTCGCATTCTTGTCCTTGGCTTTATTCTCCTCATGTCTTCTGTAATGATGGTAATCTCCCGAAAGGAAAACTTTCACATCTATATTCTTTTTGGAAAGTATTTCGTTCTGAAGATAGATCAGATCGCTTTCATCATAAGGTTCATCGTATTTTTTGTATTTGTGAGCGTAGATCCAGTTAGGCTGAGAAATGCAGAGAATCACTTTGTCACCGAACTGCATGTGCTTCTCCGCTACATTCCTGAAGTATTCTATCTGAGGCGTATCTATATCGGACTGCAGTTGTCCGTCTGAACCTAAAAGCCACCATCCTGACGTAAGCTTCAGGGCAAAATAACTTCTTCTTTGTCTCGTAAACCATCCCGCAAAGGTTCTGTCAAGATCCGAACAGAAAATACGTGTAAATGCAGTAAGTCCGTCATACCAGTCGTGATTTCCCGGGATAGCAAATACATGAGGTTTTTCATCCGGAGCATCATCTCCGAATGCTGCTTCATAAGGGACAATCAGACGTTTATAATACGCATCCTTGCTTGGAGTAGGGTAGACCTCATCTCCACCGAATACAAGCACCTGACCTCTTTTGGTGATTATTTTATTTCCGTTATTTACAAGTTCAAGCTCAGGATTTGAAACACAATAAGCAACATTATAAGTAGGATTCCAGCCGTCACCAAGGTCGGAAACGTAATCTATCCAGATATCCTCTCTCGGTTTTTCTTTATTCAATTTAAAATTATTTCCGTCATTATCATAATGAAAACTGTAATCATAGAATTCTTTCCTTGAAGATGCAAGCGCCTGAATGATTCGTTTATCAGACTGCTCTCCCAGGGCAGTCGAAAATATTATCTTAATGCCCGTTGATGCAAGCTGACCGATATCAAACCATTTCACCATCGGCATTCTCTTAATGTCACTGAGCTTTATCATAAATATAATTTTGGAATGAAATTTTTTATTAACACCAAAATACAAATTGATTTCTGCAAGTTCAATTTATGTTGAAGTATTTTCCTTTATTTTTAAGTGAAGAATTAATTAAATAGGGAAGTTCCGAATAATTTGAATCAAAGCAAGTTAGAATCTTTTGCTCGCTCAGGATGAGAAATGAGTTGTAACAATATGATTCAGATTAATGTAGAAACTATATAAATTCATTTGTAAATTAAATTAAACTAAATCAATAAGAAAATGGGAATGATCTTTAAAGCAAGAAGCGGAAATTTTTCAAACTCAGTCGGAATACTTCTGATAAGATTATCACTGGGATCTTTATTCTTATTTGCGGGAGCAAAAAAGATACTAAATCTTCAGGAATTCATAAGGTCAGTGCAGGATACGGGACAGATGGGTGATACAACTGCTTTTATTCTTGCGTTCATACTGCCATTCATGGAAATGATTTTCGGAGGATTATTTGTCATAGGTTTATTCACACCGGTATCAAGTTTCTTCATTGCATGTATGAGCATGAGTTTTCTTTTTGTGCTTGGGTTCAGGCATGAAGAGTTACCGTTCAGCTATAATATAGTATTCTTAGCAGTATCTATAGCTACAATATTTACAGGGGCCGGGCTGATATCATTTGATGCAATGATCGACAGAAAGAAAGAGCCTGCTAATCCTGTTGATATAAAGAGAGATAACAGAACAACTCCGGATCCTTTTGTAAATAAGAAGCCCAATGAATCTGATGCAATATTTGTTGATGAGAAGGATATTTCACCTGGTAAGGATGTTGAGGGGTAAGACTTTTTCAAATTACAAATTACAAGTTACAAGTTACAAATTACAAATTACAAGTTACAAGTTACAAATGCTAAAAGCTAAAAGTTAGATGTTAATGTTAGATGTTAAATGTTAAGAGGAGATGATTCGTTCTACTAATACATAATTAACCAATCAACCAATGAATTATTTGACCAGTTAACTATTTGACTTATAGACTCGTGTAATGAGAAAGCTTAACATATTCAAAACACCACATGACTTCCTTAATGCTAACATTATATATCTCGAAAAGAAAGAACTTGAGAATAATCTGACACTAGGGATCATTAACAACATTGAGGACAAGTCTGCAGAAAACAATGCTCACAGTTACATTTCCGTTACAGACAATGATAATACTGAAGCGGTATCAATCAGCACAAGTCCAAGGATAATAATTTCGGGAGATATTCAAAATAAAACCGCAATAAAACTAATATGTAATTATTATAAAGAATCAGGTCATTCCATGAGCGGTGTCATCGGGGTAAAGAATATTTCAAAACTGTTTGCAGATTATTCAGGGTTAAATATATTTAAGGAAAGGGGATTGATGGTTCATGAACTTGTAAAGGTTAATGAACTTCCCGAAAGCAAAGGATCTTTTGAAAGAGTTAAGCAAGAAGACGCTGAATTAATAACTGATTACAGGCTTTCTTTTGAAACAGAGACGCTGGAATTTTCCAGATCCGGCAGGGATGAACTTTTAAAAGATACTTTAAATAAGATAAAAAAAGAAAATCTGTATTGCCGGAAAGTCAGCGGAGAAATTGTTTCAATTGCCGCAATTATGAGAAATTCAAAGAATACAGGAATCATAGGACTTGTTTATACGCCAAAGGAGTTCAGAGGAAACGGATTTGCTACAGGCATTGTAAGTAAACTAAGTGAACTTATACTGAACAGGGGACTTTCGAAGTGCGGATTATTCACAGACATATCGAATCCAACATCCAATCATATTTATAAAAAAATTGGTTATGAACCCAAAACAGAATTCGCCGACATCTACTTTAAGAACTGATTGCCGATGAAAAATTTCTGAAAGACAATTAAATTACGAAAGACAAAAATATCCAAGCAGCTTCTTCCGGAAATCTCTAACTAATATTTCTAAACTCTAAACTCTAAACTCTAAACTCTAAACTCTAAACTTGTAACTCGTAACTATTAACTATAAGACTTTCTCTTTCCGGTCCTACAGAAACATACTTTATATTATATCCAATAAGTTCTTCAATTTTATTAACATACTTTTGAGCAGAAGCAGGGAGTTCACTGAACTTTCTGCACCCGGATATATTCTCGCTCCATCCTTCCATTTCCATAAATACCGGTTTAGCTTTAAGCAGCGCCGGAGTCAGAGGGAAATTCTTAATAAGTTTACCGTCAACATCATATTCCGTGCAGATCTTTAATTTTTTCTGACCGGATAAGCTGTCAAGTTTTGTAAGAGCAATTTCATCAACGCCCTGTATCATTGCGCCGTATCTTGTAGCAACAGCATCGAAATGTCCTATGCGTCTCGGTCTGCCTGTTGCAGCTCCGTATTCAAAAGCTGTTTCGCGGAGCTGTCCGGCTTCATCCTCAGGCATTTCCGTTACAAATGGTCCGCTGCCAACGCAGCTTGAAAAAGATTTCATCACGCCGATCACTTTATCAATTCTTTTATTGAACAGACCTCCGCCGACAGGAGCATAAGAAGCGAGTGTGCAGGATGAAGTTGTAAACGGATAGATGCCAAAATAAATATCTCTCAATGAACCAAGCTGGGCTTCGAATAAAATTTTCTTTCCGGCATCGGCTGAATCTTCAAGAATAGAAGTTGTATCGCATACTAAATGTTTTATCTTATCTCCGAAAGTTGAGACCCAGTTCAGAATGATATCGGCATTCAGAACCTCTTCACTTTTATATACATTTTTAAATAAAGTATTCTTCCAGTTAACAAGATCCGTAATCCTCTTCTTAAGATCCTCCGCATAAAATAATTCACCGAGCTGAATACTTTTCTTCATGTACCTTTCACCGTATGCATAAGCTATGCCTCTTCTTGTCGAGCCGAAAGCAGCGCTGCCGAGCCTTTCTTCTTCAAGGTTATCCTCGAGTCTGTGAAATGGGAAAGTGATAGTTGCTCTGTCTGAGATTCTGATATTCTTTGTATTGATGCCGGACTTTTCAAGTTCGTTTAATTCTTCTGACAAAGCCTCAATGTCAATTACCATTCCCGGACCGAGTATATTAATGACTTTGTCATTGAATATTCCAGAAGGAATCAGGTGAAGCTTAAAAGTACCGAATTCATTTACGACTGTATGTCCGGCATTATTACCACCCTGATACCTTGCAACCAAGTCTACATTCTGCGCAAGATAGTCTACCATTCTTCCTTTCCCTTCGTCTCCCCACTGAAGACCTACGAGGACTGTTACATTGCTTTCCATATTATGATTTTAGTTTTAAACATAAAAAAATCTTCAAACAGCATAAAGCTGATATGAAGATCTTAAAATATTATTTAAAAAACTTTTTAAACCGAAGTCTTGATTTCAAATACATTGTCAAGCTTTGTGAGCTTAAATATACTCAATATCTTTTCATTGATATTGATTATTTCCAGTGTGCCTTTTGATTCTTTGATCTTTTTAAGACAGCTTATCAATATTCCCAGACCTGAACTGTTAATTGAAGTTAAACCGGAAAGATCAAAAATAAAAGAACTGATTCCTTTTTTCATTTCATTGGTAACAAGTTCATTCAGCGCATTGAACTGATCAAGCCCGACAGTATTATTATCTATTTCAATCACTATTGATCTGTCAGAGCCTTCGCCGGAATATTTAGTTTTTATATCAGGCATTTACTTTTTTAACTTTCGGTGTTGAAATCTTCTTTGTTCTGTTTGCAATGCTCGATCTGGTACTTGAAAGAGTCTGCCCTGTTCTTAACTTCCAGTCAACAACTATGGCGCTTGCAATAAAGATGGATGAATATGTTCCGGTAATAATACCGACACCGAAAGTGAATGCAAAGCTTCTGTTGACTTCACCTCCGAATATGAATAATACAAGAACAGTAAGAAATACAGTACCGCTTGTAATAACCGTTCTGCTCAAAGTTGCATTAATACTGTGGTTCATTACATCAAGAACATTATCATTCTTGTGGATCTTCATATTCTCTCTGATCCTGTCAAAAACAATAACTGTATCATTAGAAGAAAATCCAACAAGCGTTAAGAAAGCAGCAAGCATTGACTGATTGAATTCAAGCCGCAATCCCGGGAAGAGAAAATTCGCAATTGCTATAACGGAGATTGTAATCAAAACGTCATGGAACAAAGCAATAACTGCACCCATTGCAAAGACAAACTGGAACCTGAATGACAGATAAATCAGTATAGCAATAAGAGAAAATAAAACCGCAAACAATGCATTCCTTCTGAGCTCGGCTCCGATCTTAGGACCAACTTTATCAGTTCTTAACACTTCAAATGAATTATCAGCAAAATTAGTCTTAATACCTGTTTGGATCTTATCTGATACCAGCTGTCCTTCTTCCTGTAAAGGAGTTCTGAGCAATATATCCCTTTCGGTTCCCATTGATTTGATTTCCATGCCGGCAAATCCTGCATCATCCATAGCGCTTCTGAGATCGGATATATTAATGTCTTTCTCAAATTTGATCTGAATTTCCGTACCACCGCTGAAATCAATACCTAGAGGAATACTCTTTGTCGTAAAAAGAACTATAAAACCGATCAAAATAATTACAGCCGAAACAGCATAGAATTTTTTTCTTTTACCTAGAAAATCATAATTTGTGTTTTGAAAAAGTCTCATTCTTTATATATAAAATTATTGTTACTAATAATTAATTAAAATTTAGCCGAAGCTGATATGTTTCCCTTTTTCGATCATAATGTCAAAGATATAGTGTGTAATAACAATAGCCGTAAAAAGGTTAGCAACCAATCCGAAAATAAGTGTAAGAGCAAAACCCTGTATGGGTCCGCTTCCGAACTGATACAATATTATACCTGTAATTATACTGGTCAAATGCGAATCTATGATAGCGGAAAAAGCTCTTTTGTATCCAAGGTCGACGGCAGTTCTCATCGGCTTGCCTGTTCCAAGCTCTTCTCTTATCCTTTCAAAAATAAGAACGTTCGTGTCTACGGACATACCAATAGACAGAATCAATCCGGCAATACCGGGTAAAGTAAGGGTTGCCTTGAGTGAAGCCATGAAACCGAGAATGATCAGGAAGTTGATCAACAACGCAACATCCGCTATGGAGCCGCCGAATCTGTAATAGAAAATCATAAACAATGCAACAAGTATGAGAGCTGCAAGTGAAGAGAATATCCCTGAACGAATTGAATCTTCTCCAAGTGATGGTCCGATAGATCTTTCTTCAATGATCTTAACTGGTGCCGGTAACGCTCCTGCCTTAAGTACGATCTCAAGAAGTTTGGCTTCCTGTACATTTGCCATTCCTTCGATCTGTGAATTTCCGCCCGTGATCTTATTTCTTACAACAGGCGCTGAGTAAACAACCTTATCAAGTACAATAGCTATTCTCTTATTAATATTAGCACCGGTTATCCTTGCCCAGTCAGAAGATCCTTCAGAATCCATTTCCATGGAAACTATCGGAGTATTACTGGTAGGGTCAATGTTGGAACGCGCATCTGTTATTACTTTTCCTGTAAGTTCAGCATCTTTTTTGACAGCATAAAGAACATGAATCTTCTCACCTGAAGATTCAAATGTCCTGTTTGACCATGCAAACTGCATATCAGAAGGAATTGCTGCTTTTACATCTTCTCTGTTTAAAATCCTGTCAACTTTTTCTTTATCGCTGTCTTTTACATAACCGTCAGCAGTACCGCTCTCCTGATTCAAAACAACAAGCGTGAAGAAAGGATATTTTGCCTTGAACTCTTCTTCCGACAACTGTGTCTTGTCGGTAGTATCGCTTTCTCCGGCAGTATCTGTTGCAGCTAAATTCGTATCAGTCTTCTTTGAAGTATCTTTATTTGTCTTCGTTACAGTATCTTTTTTATCAGCAATGTTCTTTTTGTCTTTTAACGAATCTTTCTTTTCAGTAGTTGAAACCTTTGTCTTATCTTTTGATAAAGAATCTTTTTTACTGGCTGCCGAATTTACTGAAGTATCTTTGGAAGTAATCGGTTCTTTCTTAGAATTTATAGAATCCTTTGAAATTGAAGAAGTAACTGAATCAGATGCAGAAGTGGTATCTCCAACCAGTACTTTATTTATAGCTTCCATTACTTTAACAGTTGCCTGAGGATCATAAACCAGCTTGAATTCCAAAAGTGCAGTTCCTTCGAGAAGCTTTCTTACTTCCTGAGGATTACTTACACCCGGTAGTTCAACTATGATCCTGCTGTTACCGATCTTCTGAATCTGCGGCTCTGCTACTCCATACTGGTCAACTCTGTTTCTGACGATCTCAACTGCTCTGTCCAGAGAATTATCGATTTCTTTGGAGAGTTTTGCTTCTATATCTGCTTCACTGTCTCTTAACTCGCCGTAATATGATTTTAAGCTCAGACCTTTGTCTTTTAACTTGATCTTATAAGTTTCAAGAATAAGTTCTTCGCTGTTTTTTGAAGATTCTTTGACTTCTGCAAGTATGGCAGTCAGCTGGTCATCTTTTTTCTTTGCCATGTCTTCAAGCAATTTTACAACATCCACATCCATAACTACATACATTCCGCCTTTGAGATCAAGTCCGAGCTTAAGTCTTTTGTCTCTGGCATTCAGTAATTCAAGATTATTCTTATCGAGAAAATCTATACTGTCCTGGCCTGAGAGCATTTTCAGCTCCTTATTAAGGGTGTAATCTTTATAAGTAGGGTATAAGAAGTATAATGACAGTGCAATAAGTACAATCGTAATAATGATTCGAGAAAGGTTTTTCTTCAATATTTAACTCCGTAAATTATTAATTATTGTCTTAAAAGGTTTAAAAATAAGTCTTTAATATACTTTTAATGCTTAGAAATGTCAATGTAATTTATTGAATTGCAGTGAGAATTTTAAGAAAATCTTGGTGTGAAAAGTAAATTCCTAAAAATTCTTGACCTGATTTGTAAAATATTATTGAGTTAGAATTGATTTTAATATAAATTTTCATCAAATCAAATATATGCTTTGAAAATCAGATACCTGAATAATGAAAAAATACGCGTTAATCTGTAATTATGATAAGATTTGAACTGAATTATAATATTAGAATAAAAACTGAAATTCCGGTTTTCATTAAAGATCTTAAATATCACCTTTTACAGGTCTTACAATTACATCTTCGATCAGAACTTTTCTAGGCTGCTGATATATCTGCAAAACGATCTTTGCAATATCCGCAGCAGACATCATCCTGTTCTTGTATCTTTGTCTTGATTTACTGTCCCACATTGGAGTTTCTACAGCTCCCGGAAGAATATTACTTACCTTTATGTTATATCTTCTCACTTCCTCTCTTAATCCGTTTGACAATGCAAGAAGACCGGCTTTAGAAGCCGCGTAAACAGAACTGTTTTCAAATGAGGTACTGGCAGCAACCGAGAGTATATTTATGATATGTCCCTTTTTATTCTTAATCATTTGAGGTAAAACGGATTTAATGCAAAGAAAAGCGCCCCTGAGATTTGTATCTATTACATTGTCATAATCAAATGTTTTTGTTTCCATAAAAGATTTAAAAACAGTTACACCTGCATTGTTAATGAGAAGATCTATGCTTCCGTATTTTTCCCTGATTCGCTTGCTCGTGATCTGAATGCTCCTTTCAGACATAACATTACATACAAACGCCGAAGCCTCCCGGTCAGCATACTTTATCTCGCTTACGATCCTTACAAGCCTGGATTTTCTGCGGGCAGAAACCACAACAATATGCCCGGCTTTGGAAAATTCATTTGCAATCTCTTTTCCGATTCCTGTCGATGCTCCTGTGATCCAGATTACTTTTTGTACCATTGTTCTGCAGGTATTGAGAATTACGAGTTACGAGTTACGAGTTATGAGTTACGAGTTACGAAATACGAGTTACGAGTTACGAGTTACGAGTTACGAGTTATGAGTTACGAGTTTCGAGTTACGAAATACGAGTTACGAGTTACGTATTAAAAGTCAGTTACAGAGTTTTAAATATAGAGAATTTAATATTGAGCATTATGTATTAAATAAAATATTTAAAAAACACTTTGCTGCCAATTTTTAAAATTAATGCTAACTACTAACTACTAACTACTAACTACTAACTGCTAACTACTTTTATATTCTCCCCAGACTTCTCTTAATACATTTGATATCTCTCCTATTGTCGCATAGCTTTCAACAGCATCGAGAATGAAAGGGAGCAGGTTTTCTTTTGTTGTGGCTTTTTCTTTAATCAGATTCAGACAGTTCTTAACTTTCTCATTATCTCTTTTCTTTTTTAAATTGTTAAGCTTCCTAATTTGTCTTTCTCTTACTTCATTATCAATTCTGAAAAGTGTGTGCTCTTCATTATTTTCTGTTACAAATTCATTTACTCCGACCTCGATCACTTTTTTCTCTTCTATGTCTTTCTGAAATTTATAAGCATTCTTTTCAATTTCGTTTTTCTGAAAACCATACTCAATAGCTTTCGAAGCACCTCCGAGCTCATCTATCTTACTGATATACTCAAGAGCTTTTTCCTCGATCTGATCCGTCATGTATTCAACAAGATAAGAACCTCCGAGAACATCCACGCTGTCGGCCACTCCGCTTTCGTATGCAATGATCTGCTGTGTTCTCAAAGCTGTCTGTACTGACTGTTCTGTCGGTAGAGCAAGAGCCTCGTCCTTGCCGTTGGTATGCAGGGACTGACATCCGCCTATCACAGCGGCAAGAGCCTGAATTGTAACTCTGACAATGTTATTATCTATCTGTTTGTCTGAAAGAGTCGATCCCCCGGTCTGTGCATGGAACCGCAGCTTCATGCTGTTCTCGTCTTTCGCACTGAACCGTTCCTTCATAATGTTTGCCCATATTCTTCTTGCTGCACGGAACTTTGCAACTTCTTCTATGAAATTATTATGAGAATTAAAAAAGAACGAAAGGCGCTTTGCAAAATCATCCACATCCAGTCCTGACTCGATCGCTGCTTTGACATATTCTATTCCGTCCGAGAGCGTAAATGCAACTTCCTGAACTGCATTTGAGCCTGCTTCCCTGATGTGATAACCGCTGATCGAGATTGTATTCCATGACGGAAGATTTTCGCTGCACCATTTGAATATATCGGTGATAAGTCTCATTGATTCCTTTGGAGGATAGATGTAAGTGCCGCGTGCAATATATTCTTTCAGCAGATCATTCTGAATCGTGCCCGAAAGTTTTTTAAGATCGGCATTCTGCTTCTTTGCAATTGCAACATACATCATAAGCAGTATAGCAGCAGTTGAGTTAATGGTCATTGAAGTAGTAATCTTCTCGAGTGTAATGCCGTCGAATAATGTTTCCATATCTTCGAGAGAATCAATGGCAACTCCCGCTTTCCCGACTTCTCCTTCACTCATCGGATCATCGCTGTCATAACCTATTTGTGTCGGAAGGTCAAATGCAACTGACAGACCCGTAGTACCTGAATTTATTAAAAATTTATATCTGTTATTTGATTCTTCAGCTGTGGCAAAACCTGCATACTGCCTCATGGTCCAGAACCGTGATCTGTACATTGAATCATGCACTCCTCTTGTGAACGGATATTTTCCCGGATCGGTAAGCGGATCTGACTGTGATAAGTATTCAGGAATAATTATTTCAGAATCAGTTTCAAAAAATTCTTTTCGCTGTTTGATATTCATGTTATTTATTTTTTAAATAATTTAATACAGGATCTAAACATGTTTTCTTTTACAAAGATAAGCAAATCAAATCATTGGTTAAAAGTAAATCCATATGCCTGTCAGTAC
>CAZLOL010000122.1:0-11515 GCA_964561045.1 uncultured Ignavibacteriaceae bacterium
CATTGAACATTGAACATTGAACATTGATCATTGAACATTGAACATTGAACATTGAACATTGTGCAATGTGCAATAATATAAAGTATAAAAGCTGCGGTAATTATTCTGTTAAACTTTCTCATTTTAAATTCTCTTTATAATATCTTTGAATTAATAATCTCCTGCTCAAATAAACTTTTATTAGCCCACATGAACTTGCTGAAAATTAATAATTCTGAAATCTTCAATTGTCAAAGAATTGTCAAAAATGATCCTTTCTTATTTCTTACAAATTTCAGCAACCCCCTTGCTGTCATCCCATATGCTGAATATTTTCAAAACTTTTCACCATAGAGTATGCCGATAGGACTTGCCCTATCGGTATGGTAAATTTTTAGTTTTGAGACTCTCTTATTCTTTTAGCGGAGATTCAATCAACAATAATGTTTAATGAATGGATGAACATGACTCAGGCAGACATGAGAGAGACATCCGTAATTATATTTAATTAAAAAAATTGAATACAGTTGTGAAACTAAATGAATATCAGAGATGACCTAAAAATATTTTTCAAGCACAAAACTTTGCAAATCGGAAAAAGTGATGATGTGTAATAAATTTTATTGGAGGATTTTATCGAAATCAGTTACCATTTAAACATTCTCATTAATTATCAAATTATGCAGACTTTCAATTTATATCAACTTAATCATCATAGATTATCTAATTTTTCCCTTCGGGAGGACGAAGAAACTTCTGCTATTTAAATTTAGAATTGTTTCGGGCTATATGAATATTTAGAAGACTTTGGAAGATTTACTTTTGTTACAGGAATTGAATAATTGTTGATTGTATATAGGATATGAGGATAAAACAAAGGTAATTATATGTTATTCAATATTTTTTTTACATACTCATTCATATTTAAGTTCTTATTCTTTTCATACATTTCATCACGGACTTTTCTAACCCAATCTACGGACTTAAATCCTTTTATAGGTTTTAATTTTTTAATTCCCGTTTTTCTCTTTTTAGTTTGTTTTTTTTCTTTAATCATACTTTATATAATACCTCGCTGGGAGAATAGATCTGCAGTGATTTATAACCATTTTTAAGATTTAAAGCATTGAATTTGTTAATTTTATTATAGTTTACAATGTGCCGGAAGTTCCAGCTCACAAGTATATCAACTTCAAAAACGGTTCCAAAAGCTATATGCAAGCAATCATTTCTGAACTTACTGCTTACTATTTCTTCTTTTAAATACTGATCTGCGAGATATTCTACCTCTGAATTGCTTTTAAGTTTATAAAGAATTTGTCTGTATCTGTCATAATGATCTTTAATCTCAACAGGCGCACTTTCAATTTCTTTCTCAGTAATTTCAGAAACAACACCAATTATAATCCCATTAATAATTTGTTCAATTAAATGCAAAGAATCTACTTTAAACTCTACATCGAAACAACCTCCAATTACTGAAGTATCCAGATAAACCATAGACTTATTCAAATCATCTCCTCACCTAAAATTAATGAAAATTATATATATAATCTCATCAATTATGATTTCCAGTTTTTAGCAATCATAGATTACTGAATAAAACTTCCGAAGTCTTGTAACACTTTGAATGTTTAAAGATTTTACATTGATCACTTAATAAGCATCATACTCTTAGTATCTGTAAAATCTCCTGCAATTAGTTGATAAAAATAAACCCCGCTCGGCAACCCGCTTCCGTCAAACTCAATCTGATAAGTGCCCGCACTTTGCTTTTCATTTACCAATGTCGCAACAACCTTCCCCGTCACATCATATACTTTCAGTGATACGTAACTCGTAACTCGTAACCCGTAATTGATAATTGTTTTTGGGTTGAATGGATTCGGAAAATTCTGTTCCAGTGAAAAATTTTCAGGGACTGAATTGCCGATCTGATTAATTCCTATTATTCCAACATCCAAAACCATGGAAACAAAATCAGAAGGTCCGGGAGGCTGAGCAGGAGCAAAAACGCCCGCATAGTCATGAGTCTGAACAATCATCTGAACTGCCCATTGATAACCTAAATTATTTAGTTCGTTCAGATGTGACATACTGACATATCTGTAATCTTTTAATGGTATAGGTGGAGAAATTCTTTCAGGCTGCGCCCATGTATTTCCACTATTATAGGATATCGTGAAATATATAGCAAAATATGTATTAGAGTCTGCTGCAGTAACTGAAGTTGCAGCATTCATTGCTAAGAATAATATATTGCTTGAAGAAAATGTTGTTGTTCCAATTGCCGGTCTGCAAAGTGGTGTCATTACACCTGGCTGAGGACCAAGATTCGGAGCGAATGGTACATTGTTTTGAGAAGCCACTATCTTAGCAACTCCGCCGTTTACCGTCGGATTCCAGTAACGGATCGTGCTTGGTACGGTTGGAAAATATCCGGTTTCCGTTATCATATCAACTTCAAATGTAACGCATGGTGTATTTTGTAAATAGACCATTGAAATGCCTCTGAATGCTCCAAGACTGTCGGCTGCTAAGTTTGCATCAAAAACAAGTGTAGGTGAACCCCATGTTACTCCTCCGTCTAAGGATTCCCTGAAATAAACATCACCAATATTGGCATCGGAAATATATGCATTTCCGATTCTTCCGTCCTGACCAAGAGCTAAGCAATACTGTTCAGCATTCTCGGATGGATAATTTTGCCATGAACCGAATATTCCCGGAGGTGTTACGCTTGTGCCGTTAATTGTAGCTGCTATCAAGCCTGCATTTTGTGATGCAGTAAGTACATATTTATTTGCATTTGTAACGTTGCTCGTTGCTATAATTCTTCCCCATATCTGATCTCCGCCCGCATTTTGACCCGGATCTAATCTGTCAAATATTCCGAATCCCGGTCCGAGATCCACAAATACCTGACTCCTTGCTGCAGCTGCTCCGCCTGCAGTCGTATGCATTGTAACTAATGCACATCCGTTTGATAAACCGTCTATTGACGGGAAACCTGATGCGGCTTCTGATATATTTCCGTAATTATCCCAGGTTAATCCTTTGTTCGTACTTAACAGATAAGTTACTACTCTTGTAGCTCCGAATGTCGGCAATACCATCACTGCTGCATGCACATAAAGCGGGTTCAAAGGATCCTGCCAGATTTCATTCGGTGTGCCGTTGGATTGTAAATCGTAATAAGAACTTATCCCGAATGGATAAAAGTGAATTGTATATGAATTAACAGACAATGGTTCATAATTATTATCTGTATAGTTTGACGAACTATTTCTTCCTGTATATGCATTTCCGGATTCAGAACCATCAAGTACAATATTGTTGTATGCTTTTCTGTCCTGAGAATAAGATGAGTAAAAGGTAAAAATGAACAGGACAAATATCAGAGCGGTTTTAAATTCCTGTGACATGATTATCCCTCCTTAATTTTATATAAAATTAATTTTACGGATTTGGAATAAATAAAATAAAATCTATTGACAATTGAAATATGAAATTATTTCACAATTATCATCATTTTCGTATCTGTAAACTCTTCCTCTCCAAACCTGCCCGACCGGTTTACTTCCAACCTGTAAAAATAAACCCCGCTCGCCAAACCGCTTCCGTCAAACTCAATCTGATAAGTCCCCGCACTTTGCTTTTCATTTACCAAAGTCGCAACAACCTTCCCCAACGCATCATAAACTTTAAGTGAAACGTAATTCGTAACTCGTAACTCGTAATTAATAAATGTCTTTGGATTGAACGGGTTCGGATAATTCTGATAAAGCCGTATCTTTTCTGGCAAACCGTTTTCGGATTCGGAAATATTCGTCGGGATCCTGTTCATAGAGTGATCTAATCTTGCAGCATTGCTGTCTGCAACTGATACATTGTGAACAGTATCTGTCACGTATCCGGGAGCCGTAAAGATAACGCTGTAATTTCCCGGAAACACCATCCAGTGATAATCACCGGCAATGGAATCCGAATTTACAAAAGATGAAGAAAAATTGCGTAAGAAAATCTTTGCCTTCACGGGCTGTGCATTAGCAGCATCCGTTACAATTCCTCTGATCCCTTTCAAGGTCTGTTCCATGTATGCGAGAAGAGATTCTTTATTGTTTACCCAGCGCTGAGGAAGCGCTGATCCCGGCGGACTCTTTACATCCCATAATTCAATCGTGGTTTCCCTGCCTCCGTGCCAGAAGTAAATCCAGTCCTGCCTTCCTCCGAAAACTGCATACCATTCACAGCCGTTTGTGATGCCGTTTGTAAAACCTCCGCTCATCAGATCAGGGTTTGTGAGAGAGTATGCCAGAGATGATTGAATGAACCAGGCATCATCAGGACAAATTGAATACTGTCCGCTTGGAGCGCCGTTATCCCATGGATAATTAACAACTCTGGCTCCTCCGTGAAAGTTGGCTGACATTGTAATGTTTCTTTTCGAAGCAAACCTCATCATAACTTGTGTCTCTGCCTCTCTGCCCGTGAGCACGTTATTCGTATCCGAGATCCTGTCGGGAAAATTTCTGTTAAGGTCTTTGTTATTAGCATTGAATCTCGTGGCGAAGTTGATCGTTGTATCATTTCCCAATCTGTAAGTACCGTCCGGATTTGCAAGCGGATTGATCCATATCTCGAGTTCATTTACAAGCTTCGTAGCGCGGATCCCGTCGGCAGTATTCTGACCGTATTGCGAAAGCAGATGATCCGCAAGCCGGAGCATCAGTATAAAACCAACCAGTTCATCCCCGTGAATGGAGGATGTATAAAAGAACTCGGGTTCATCTTCATTCTGAAAGACATTGTCGGATATTTTTAAAACAAGTATGAGTCTGTTCTGAACAGAATATCCTATTGTGTCAAGCCTGCAAATGTCAGGATATGCTGATGCAAACTGCCGCATCATATTTTTATAAACTGCATAAGTCGGATATGAATCCCAGTCTGACCGTTCTGCTGAACTCATTTCGTGATCGTATAAGGAACTCGGATGCTGAAGCTCTTCTATCTCAAGTCCGAATTTATTTATCTTCACCCACTGTTCTTCATTTGCATATGCATACACGAATCCGTTCTTCACATTATCCAGAGAGATAATGTGAGTCAGTATATTCAGATCAACTCCCGGCTTAAGGGGAAATCTGAAGTAATGTTCAGGAAACTTTGTATGTGCTGAATCAGAGATTGTTTTGTTTGAAGTACTAACGCTTTGAGTATTAATGTTTTTGGAAAATGAAATATCTGTAAAAGATATGAAAACTATTATCAGAATAATTCCTGAGAAAAGTAAACTGTCAAAGAAGTTTTTCATGATTTCTGAAATTTAAATTAAGTTCTAAAAATTCTTTCAGCAGAGTGAAAATAAATCTGACCGGTAATTGTTTATCATAAGGATCTGATCAGGCTGATTGAAATTCCAGCATTTCATATTTTCATTTTACAAGCATCATGATCTTAGTATCCGTAAATTCACCTGCTCTTAGTGTGTAAAAATAAATCCCGCTCGGAAATCCGCTTCCGTTAAACTCAGCTTTATATTTACCAGGACTTTGCTTTTCATTTATCAAAGTAGCAACAGCTTTTCCCAAAGCATCATAGACTTTAAGCACAACGTAACCCGTAACCCGTAACTCGTAACTGATAATTGTGTATGGATTAAACGGATTCGGATAACACTGATCCAGTTTAAAAGCATTCGGTTTTTCAGAAGACATGTTTCTGATACCTATTACCTGACTGACAGGTCTTTTCCATAAAACCCCGTCCGAAGCTGCAGCATAAATATTATTATTCATTACGGAAATAGAATATACCGCAGTATTAGACGGGTTGAGTCCTTCATTTTTCTTGTTCCAGGTTTGTCCGTTGTCTGTGGAAACCCAGAATCCAGCATATTCCAGAAATCCCGGATAATAGGAATTATCAACTCCTGCAAATATGTAATTCTCATAAGTGCAAATGGTCTTTACTGAAACACTGTCAAGAGAACTTCTTGACCATGTCATTCCGTGATCAGAGGAAACATAAACTCCGCCTGTTCTTAAAGTATCATCAGTCGCTCCTGCAAATATCTTTTCGTTTTTAAAAGTAATTGAATAAATGTTTACATCTGCAAGAGTCCGGGTCCAGTTAACTCCGGAATTTTGAGAAACATAAATTCCTCCGTTTCCCCCGGAAGTGTAATTATAGAATCCTGCATATACATACGGTTCATCGGCTGCAACACAGCGGACATTTCCAACCGGTGAGACAGGACTCCATGCCGTACCGTTATCAGTGGTTTTGTATATTCTGTCAGCATATACTGCGGCATAAACATTTCCTCCGGATGATGACATTGACCAGATCGAAGAGCTTAAAACAGTATTCCAGTTTGCTCCTCCGTTAGATGTTATAAATATACCGCTTCCGCCTGAGCCGGCGAATATATAATTTCCGCTGAAAGTTATTGAATTGATATAACCTGTATTGGCGAGTATGCGAGTCCACACGGAACCGTTATCATCCGAAATGAGCATCCCGTTATTTACTCCGGCATAAATGTTATTCCCCTGCACTGCAGAATTTATAGCGAAAGTTCCGGATGGAAAACCGCTGCTTGTAACTGACCATTGTGTAAAAGCAATGCCGGAATAAAAAATAAAGATTATAATCAGGACAGATTTTGAAATATAAAGATTTCTTGAGATGAGTTTCATAGTTTCTTATTTTAAATTTAAGAACTATTAATTCTTACAGCAGATAAAAATTGGTTTATTCACTGCAGATTTCATGAAAGGATTTTAATATGCCGTAAAGAACTTTGTATACAAAATATGCGTGATAAGAAAAGTTTACAATTCAAATTAAAATCACTTTTACATGCATTTAATCAGTTATAAGTATATTGGCTGAAAAATTTATTCCGCGGAATTTTCAATTGACATAATATTATCGAAAATATATTCCTGAAAAATCTACGGCAATCCAGCCGGTATTATTATTTACAAAATTAACAGATAACAAAAATTTATTGGTCGGCAGCGGATTTTGCCGGAGCCATACGCTCTCGAAATTGCAGATGAGTTAATAATAAAAAAATATTAAAATTAGAAAGCTTATCTTTTTCATCCTGATAACCCCGTTTTTGTAATTTGTCATTTGTAATTTGAAATTATTTCAAAAGAACCATTCTCTTCGTTTCAGTAAACTCACCCGCCTCAATTCTATAAAAATAAACCCCATTCGCCAAACCGCTCCCGTCAAACTCAACCTGATAAGTCCCCGCACTTTGCTTTTCATTTACCAAAGTCGCAACAACTTTCCCCAATGCATCATAAACTTTCAGCACTACGTAACCCGTAACCCGTAACTCGTAACTGAAAATTGTCTTTGGATTGAACGGATTCGGATAGTTTTGAGCCAGGGAGAACCTTTGCGGAATTGGACTTCCTGAATTTTCTAAAAGCATAACCCCTCCGTTAGTTGTGTGATAGATCACACATTCTCCGAACGGATCACCTCCGCAGATATAATTATTAAATTCGCCCGGCATCGCTCCGCCATAGAGAAGGTTCTGCCGTGTTGTATCAACATATTGAAGCTCCCCCCATGTGATTCCATAATCAATAGTGCGGATTGCATATCCTGTCATCAGCGGCAGCCATGCCTCCCCGTAAATCATTCCTGTTCCGCTTCCGGAGTAAAAACTAATTCCATAAATTCCAATATCTCCATATGAATAAACTGCATTCCAGTTGTTTCCCTGATTCGTAGTTTTGTAGATCTTCGCAACACCATTTGAATTAGAAGTCACATAGCCATTGGACAAATCTGTAAATATAACATCAGTGAAATCTTCATGAAGAGCATGAAATAAACTCCAGCTCTGCCCGCCGTCGGTTGATTTGAAGACCATTCCTCCTATGGTCGAATGACCCAAAGAATCAGACCTGCCCCCGCGTCCAACTGCAATGATGTTATTCCCGTCAATTAATTCTATCGCTCTTAACTCTAATACACTATCAACAACCAGTATCTCATTCCAGGTTATACCTCCGTTTGAAGTCTTTAAAACTGTTGAATGAGTTGAAAAGGTTGAATCCTGTATGGATGTTGTAATGACCCCTGTATTAGCATTGATGAAATCAATTCCAATAAGGTATGATACTTCAGTCGGCAGAACACCCAGCGTGAACCAGTTTCTTCCTCCATCCGTCGTTTTAACGAACAATCCCCGGTAATCTACCCTGCTTCTCATACCTATTAACTCCATGTATCCTGCTGATGAAACACTGTATCCTTTTTGCAGTAAAAACTGATAATCTGAAGAGTAAGATTCACAAGCTGTTTGAAGATTGTATGCTCCACCCATATATCCGGTCAGACTATCTGCCATATCAACACTTACAAATGACCGGCTTGAATCAGGGACTGAAGCATAATACCAGTTTGCGCCTCCGTTAGATGTGTATATTGCTTTACCATAAAACAAAGAACGGTTACCGCATGAAACCCCGGTGTTTATATTTGCAAAGTCAATTGAAAGCATGATCCCTGCATTGCCCGGAACAGATTGTTTTATCCATTGCGCATTTAATGTGCTCATCATGATTATATATATGATAGTAATTAATAGTAAAATAGTTTTCATTTCTATATCCCCGCTTAAAAATTAAAAATGATCATTTGAAATTTAAAATTTATAATTTATCATTTGACAAGCATTTTATTTCATTTTTTTCACTTCCCGTATGTTTGTATCCATTTCATCAGATAATCCCGGATTGAGTTTTTTTACCATTAAAAAATCCTGGATCGCCTTGTCATAATCATTCGTCATTACATAATAATAAGCCCTGTCCTCATATAGTTTTGTGTATTCCGGATTGAGTTCGATACCTATTGTTGCGTCTGCTATTGCTTTTTTAAATTCATTTTTTTCCGCATATACATAAGCTCTGTGATAATAAACTTCCGGCAGGTTGTATTTCAGATTTATTGCCTTTTCAAATTCCGCAAGGGATTCATCATACTTTTTCATGGAGCATAAAATCAAACCCCTGTTTACATAAATGAGTTGAAACTCGTAATCTTCGTTTGCATACTTTTGTGCTGATTCCAGATCTATAATTCCTTCCGGAAACTTGCCGGTCTTATTCTCAATCACAGCCTTGTTTACATAAGCTTCAATTGATTCCGGATTTAGTTTCAGAGCTTTTTCAAGATCCGGCAATGCTTCTTTATCCTTTCCTGAGTATATGTAAAGAGCTGCCCTGCGTATATATGCCGGGCAGAATTCAGGATCCGACTGTATTGCTTTATTGTAATCTGCAAGTGCAAGATCGAAATTGTTCATCTTAAAATATGCATTACCCCGGAAGACGTATGCAGAGATGTCCTGCGGATCGGCAGTTATTCTTGCTGTATAAATTTCTATGCTGTCTTTATAATTGGCTGATTCCGGATTTGGTTTGTCCTGTGCCCCGGATATGCTGCATACAAGTATCACCAAAGCAATTATCACTGTTAAATTTACAAGTATTAATTTTGCTTTTTTCATTTTGATAACCTCGGTTTAAAGTTATTTTATTCATTTCAAAAATAATATTCCTGAAATTCCCAATTGTCATAGTTTTGTCAAAAATATTGTAAAAGCATTGCTATCCAAAATAATTTTTTCATGCTGAAATGTTTGTATATTTTTTGAAAATCTAAGATTTTTCCAGCAAGCTGAAATGCAACCCATCTATAATCTTACAAATCATAGCACTACCCAAGCTCATTTCAATGACCAGTTCACTTTTAATGTGTGGACTCTGCCGATGATATGTGCCGTCATAGTCCCGGAAAAAATACCGGAGACTATGACGGGTGTCAAAAATTTTCCGGATAAATCAGAATATCCAGTTGAATGTAAATGTATATACCTGAAAATTTTTCCAGTCATCTTTCTCACTGTCATACTGCGGCTGTTTCAGACTTACAAAATCGAGCTTTATCTCAATTGGTGTTTTTGAACCAGTAAGCTGCCGTACCGGAATATTCAATCCGACTCCGTAAGTGAATTCATTTACTGTGTAATCAGACCATTTTATTCCCGCTGTGGTATCATATGAAATGCTTGAATTCTCCATTGTAAAATATCCTGCGCGAAGTGAAAGAATCTCAAGAAAAGTAAACTCAAATCCCCCATGAAATCCGCCGTAGTATTTTGAGTTTAAAAGATCTTCATATTCAATATTTACAAGAAAATTATATGAATTCAGCTTTGAAGATATTTTTCTGTCATTGACAAGAAGATTATAAGCAGCACCGTATCTGAATATGACCGGCAGCCTGTCCGCCTGCGCTGCATCTGCGGTTGTATATTTTGCTGAATTCACATTTATGAGGCTTGTTCCGAGATTCACTTTGTGATCCAGATTCTTTGATTTGAAATTAAATGATTTTATCACCCCAAGATCAAAATAAAATGCATCTTCATCACTGCTTCCTATTTCACCTCCAACCTGATAGGATATGTCACCGAATAAATCAGGATGCAGTAAATTAAAATTAACGCCGACAAACAGGTCTTTGATGACTTCCGATGACAATGTCAGCCTGTAGTTCGTAATTTTAGGTTTTAGATCATAACTGCCGGTGACATTTCCATATTCATCCGTGTAAATAATTTTATCCTCGTATCCATAATCAAACTGATCCAGGCTAAATGCAGCATTGCCGTATTTTTTAATACTGTAAGATGCACCCAAAAAAATGTAATCTGCATTGTCAAAATAGTAATATGGCTGAGCATAACTTCCGTTTACATTGAGACCTTTGAGCGATGCCATCCCGGCAGGATTATAATAGTAAGAAAGCGCATCACCCGTAACTGATGCAAAGCCTCTTCCCATGGCTTCAGCTCTCGCGCTCGGCTGCCTGCCGAAATAATAAGTCTGAAATGTGCCGTTGTAATCTTCAGAAGAAAACTGTGAGTATGAATAATCAGAAGTGCATAAGTTTAATATTAATGCAAGTATAGTAATTATAGTTTTCATGATAAATTCCCCTTCATTAAAATTTTTGATTGAAGTCAGTCGTGAAATAAATTAACTAACAAAACTGAATTTACTCCCCTTTGCTTCATTCAATTAGAACTTAAATCATTTTATTCTTAGAATTGACAAAGTATTGTCAAAATTAATTTAATTAACCGATTGCCAGCGCTGTCCAGTTTGTTCCTCCGTTTGTTGTCTTAATAATTGTCTCCCACACTCCCACAGCTAATCCGGTATTGCTATCCTCAAAATGGACTGACATCAATTCGATTCCGGTAGGATATGGATTCTGCCAAAACCACCCGCTTTGTGAAAATGCTGTTGAGTTCAGAATTAATAATATTGGAATAAGTAAATATATCTTTTCATTTTGATAACCCCGTTTTTGTAATTTGTCATTTGTAATTTGAAATTATTTCAAAAGCATCATCAACTTAGTCTCAACAAAATAACCCGCCTCAATTCTATAAAAATAAACCCCATTCGCCAAACCGCTCCCGTCAAAC
>CAZLOL010000123.1:0-11352 GCA_964561045.1 uncultured Ignavibacteriaceae bacterium
CACTCCCCCGGCGTAGCAAATACTATTGTTTATAGCATCCATACTATTCAGACCGATATTTCCTTTGAATTGAACATACCAGTTAGTTCCACCGTTTGTAGTTCCAAGTATATAAGCAGTATCTGTTAATGAAGTATTTTCAGTTATTGCCCAACCTGTATTTTCATTTGCAAAGTCTAATCCAATTATGGGCTTATTTACAGGAATGGTTTGTGGTATCCACTGAGCTTTACAATGAGTAATGAATAATGAAAAATGAATAATGTAAAGAAAAAAAATATTTAACAGGAAATATTTTTTCATAGAAGTGATTTTTATAAATTTAAGGTTATTCATTTTTTGGTTCAATGGAATTGGAGTACACTATGGAACACAATGGAACACAAACATATTCAGTTTCAAAACTATTATAATATTTAGTATAAAACCAAAGAACAAATCATTCAGAATCAATTTCTAAAGCATGCTGAAAGCAGAAAAGCCGGAGTATTTCGGGGGAGGTTTTGAAGAGCTTTTCTTCCTTTATCTCTAAATATATGTACAAGACATGAGTCTGTTGAAAACAAAGTATCTGCATATACTGAATGCAATTTCCGTTCCAAATATTTCTCTTGGCTTCAGCTTGAATTTAAAACAATTTTTAAATGTGAATATATATTCCACACTTTAATGTGTGCTATTTCCACACTGAAATGATAAGCGGAATAGCACAGATAGTATTTGTTCTAATGCATTTATCTGCGAAAATCTGCGATGATATATCTGCGGAAATCAGCGGGAATAAATTTTCCGACAAAAATAATTCCCGCAGTTACACACTGAAATGATAAGCAGAATTTAACAGATAGTTTTTGTTTAAATCCATTTAACTGCAATGATGTATCTTCGGAAATCAGTCATACCCAAAGATTCCATCTTTTGAAAAGATGGAATCTTTAGGCTTCACTCGGCGAATTCTCCCAAAGTTTTTTACATGTCTCGTCCCCGCGATGAAAAAAGAAATCAATTCGGAATTTCTTTTTTACTATTTTTTCATTAATTTGATTCAGCATTAAGATTCACTTAAATGTGAAACCAACCGAGCCGGGAGGCCGCGGTGGTAAAATGATGTGGGCTTGCAGCCAAAATAAAACGCTCATCTCTCACTCCATTTTTCTTGATGTAATGAATTATTTATTAACTTAAAATCATTACATTATGGAACCTGAACCAAAAAACCAAAAAGAATTTATTGTTCATTCTGATAAAAATCATGAATGGATCTACAACGGCAAGGATATGGTAAGCATATCTTTTGAAACCGGCATTTATTTTAGTACCAATGCTACAATTCAATGGCGGGGTCTGACTTTTCATGTGAAAATCTCAATACCATCAAGAGTGACAATAAGCACTAATGCCAACTATTCTATAATATTCAATGAAAAGATATATTATCCCAGAATTGTTGGTCATTATGCATTCAGGGGAAATATTAAGGATAAGCCGCCGGTAATTGAAACTGATGAGTATTACCTAGAGATTTACTGCGGACTTAAATCTTTTACCCTGGTAGAAAAGCTTAAACCAATAGAAACGATATTACCGGTTTTGACTAATGAAAATAAACCTGAAGTATCAAACTCAATTGTCTTGACTGATGAAAACAAACCTGAAGTATCAAACTCATTTGTTTTGACTGATGAAAATAAACCTGTTAAGTTTTCAGATTTATTCAGGAGATTGTTTTCAAAAAAACAAATGCCTGAAATAAATGAACCGGAAAAATCTGAACCAAAGCAAATTGATCCGGTAGTACCGGAAAAACCGGTAATTGAAGACAAAATAATGCGGGTATGCCCATTCAGGATTCTTGAAGCTTCAGAAGAAATAAAATTTGAATACCCTGAAAAAAGACATGATACTATAAGTGTTTGCACTGATCAGGTGACCTTATATGATAACGGAGGCGGAAGTGTATTTGTTAACAGTTATGCTTATTTTGAAAAAGAAGACTTTGTTGTTGACTTCTGGAAACTTGGCTATACATATGAAGATGAATATTTTATCATTATTGATAATAAAAACGTTTCTTTATTATTTAAAGAATTTAAAATTGAATCTGAAAACAAATCTGAATTATTAATAGGAATACTTAATGCCTTCAATGGAAAAGATTGTTTTGAAAAGTATGAGAAATTTCTGGACTTAAAAAAAATACCTCATTATAATAATGTAAGACATGATGAAAAATTAAGATAAAAAATCAAAAAACCCGGATGATTTCTCATCCGGGTTTCTTTTATATCGAAATTCACTTACTGTATTTATTTTGGTTCTTCTGTCTTTGGTTCTTCAGTTTTAGATTCTTCAACTTTCTGCACTTCAGCTTTCGGCTCTTCTGCCTTCGGAGCTTCCGCTACCGGTGCTGCAGGTGGAGTTGCTGCCGGAGCATCCACAGGAACCTCAATTACAGGAGGATGATTTATTTCCGGAACATCTTCTCCTATTATATCTTCAATCTTGAAGTCTATCTGCTCTGACTCAAAACTTCTTGTTTTATCCTGAATGTCCTTTGAAGAGAACTTCTTCGGAATTTTAAATCTGTTAATGTATTCATCAATCTCCGGTTGTTCCTTGTCTTTCAGATATTCAATGACAGACAGAACAACTTTCTTATTCGTCTTATCGAATTCAATAATTTCGGCTTTTAACGTATCGCCTAATTTGAATAAATCACTAAAATTCTTAATAGGCATAGTTGACAGCTGCGAAGCCGGAATGAATGAATCAACTTCATCAGGCAGCTCAACAATGATACCTTTTTCGATCGGCTTTATGATCTTACATTCAGCTTCAGTTCCGACTTTGTATTTTACTTCAAGATTATCCCAGGGATTCTCAAGCAGCTGCTTTCTTCCAAGTGATATTCTCTGATTGGCAACATCAACACCGAGTATCACAACTTCAAACTCGTCCCCAATTTTTACGACTTCATTTATATCTAATATTTTCTTTGTCCATGAAAGATCTGAAATATGAACTAATCCGTCAACACCTTCTTCCAGTTCTACGAAGATACCGAAGTTGGTAATGTTGCAGACTTTTCCTTTATGTTTAGTTCCGACCGGGAATTTGTCAAGCAGACTCTGCCAGGGATTCGGTGTGAGTTGTTTCATTCCAAGAGAAAGCTTCTTGTTCTCTGTATCAATAGTAAGTATCTGCGCTTCTACAACCTGACCCATTGAAACCATCTGAGTCGGATTGGTTATATGCTGTGTCCATGACATTTCACTTATGTGAATGAGACCTTCAATTCCTTTTTCAATTTCTATGAATGCGCCGTATTCAGTGAGAGATACAACTTTACCTGTAACTTTATCTCCGATATTGAATCTTGCAAGCACATCATCCCATGGATGTTTCTGAAGCTGTTTCAGTCCCAGATAGACTCTTTGTTTTTCAGGATCAAATTCAAGTACAGAAACATTAATATCCTGATCAAGCTTCACTACATCGCTCGGGTGATTTATCCTTCCCCATGAAAGATCAGTGATATGGACCAGACCGTCAAGTCCGCCTAAGTCAACGAATACTCCGAAATCAGTAATAGCTTTTACAACTGCCTTTAGGGTCATTCCTTTCTGAATGGTCTTCAGAAGTTCTTCTCTTTGCCCGGCCATGGATTCTTCAATAATCATCTTATGAGAGATAATTATATTCTCATTCTGATTATTGACCTTAATTATCTTAAAGTCCATAACCTTGCCTACATATTCATCATAATCCCTGATTGGCTTTGTATCTATCTGTGATCCAGGCAGGAATGCAGTAAGTCCGCTGATATCAACTATAAATCCGCCTTTTATCCTTCTTATGCATTTACCTTTTACTATAGAACCATTAGTCTGCGCTGCAACTATATTGTCCCACATTTTCATTGAATCAGCTTTCTTCTTGGAAAGAACAAGCTGGCCTTCCTTGTCTTCTATTTTTTCCAGGAAAACTTCAATAGTATTTCCGACTACAATTTCTTCCGGATTGGAGAATTCATTTACTGAAACTCTTCCGTCAGATTTGGATCCGATGTCAATTAAAACATCATCCCCGTTAATTGCTACGATCTTGCCTTTAACAAGTTCGTTTTCTTTAATAACATTAAAAGTTTTTTCATAAAGACTAAGCATTTTCTTATATTCGTCTTCATCGTAGTCGCTTACGAGAATCTTAATTTTATCTTTTTCTTCTTTTGCCGGTGCCTGCTCTTTTTGTTGCTGCACATTGCCTGTTACATCAGAATTCTTTTTATCCTTTGACTCTTCTGCAACTACTGTTTCTTCTGTTTCAACCATTTTTTATTTTTTGCCTCCGCATCTCTTTTTGTTAAAGAGATTGTTTTTTCTCATATTACTAAAAATTAAAAAGTAATTTGAGTTTTAAGTTAATTAAATCCCGCTGACGGGCTTGTTAAAAAAAGTTCTTTAAGTTCTTTAAGTTTTTGAGTTTGTTAAGTATTTGGATCATTTAATCTTTTAATCCAAAAATCTTTTCTTAAAATCTACAGATCCAGACCTATTACTTTTCTGTATAGAAAATTTACCTGTTCCTCAATGATCATGTTTGTCGTATTGACTTCAATTGCATCCTTAGCTTTTCTCAAAGGACTTTCTTTCCTGGAAGTATCAATCTGATCCCGCTTCTTAAGCTCTATCATTATCTTATCTACAGGAATCTTGAATCCGTGATCTATAAAATCCTGTCTCCGTCTGGCTGCTCTGACTTTCAGATCACATACCAGAAAGAATTTGAATTTTGCTTCAGGAAAGACAACTGTTCCGATGTCTCTGCCATCCATAACTACATTATTCTCAATTGCGAAAGCTCTCTGCTTATCAACAAGAATTTTTCTCAGTTCCTTTATAGCGCTTACATTGCTTACTTTATTTGTTACTTCAAGCGACCTGATTTCCTTGGTTATATTCTTACCGTTAAGGAAGAATTCTTCGCCATCGAATTTCATTTCAGCAGCTTTTGTAAGCTCAATAATACTTTTCAGATCGGTCGGCTTTATGTTATTCTTTATCAGTTCATAAGTAATAGCCCTGTACATCGCGCCGCTGTCTATATACAAATAATTCAGTTTCTCTGCCAGTATTCTTGCCGTAGTGCTTTTTCCTGTTCCTGAAGGACCATCAATAGTAATGATAGTATTTTCCATTTGATCTCAATATATTTTATCTTTTTCTGAAAATTCTGAAAAAATCCAAACCTTCCCTTAAATAATTAATATTTTATTTTAAAAGGTAAAGTATATTTGTAAAAACAATTTTCGGTAAATATGAGGGTATTAGTTAGCAGTAATCCTTCTTTGGAAAGCTTTGTATCCTCAAAATCTGTAAAGCCGAATTAATTGTAAAGATTTTTTTCTAAACTATGTGTAAAATCGTAAAAATAAAGAAGATTTTCAAGATAGATTCACATAAGACTGATTGAATTTGGGATTTGGCAAATTTGGAATTTGGGATTTCGGATTTGGAATTTACTGTCCCCGCTGTGTCACCCGCACTTTCTTTATAATACAAAAATACGAAGATTTCTGTTTCGGGGACACAGCGGAGACGTTATTCCCGATAAACCGGGCAGACTCTGACGAGGGTTCTGAATGAAAAAATTCTAAACTATAATTAAAATCTATTTTAAAAACTTTATTCATCAGAGACAAATAAAAAGTTTTCAGGTTTATTAATCCCTGCCTTTGGTTAATATTCGAATTAATTTACTAACTAAGAACAACAATCTGAATTCTTATTTCATCAATAACATTTTAAGAGTTTTATTAAAGTCAGCTGTTATCATTTTATAAAAATATGCACCTGAAGATACATTCAATCCGGAATTATTTTTGCCATCCCATTTTATACTGAATGTGCCTGCATTTCTGAATTCATTATTAATAAGTGACTTAACTTCATTCCCAAGTATATCATATACTTTAATAGAGACATCTGAATTTTTTGGTAAAGTATATTTTATTTCTGTCGAAGGATTAAATGGGTTAGGATAGTTTTGTGATAATTCGAATTTATCCGGAACAGATTGTATGTTGGAATTTAAAGTTGTTAATGTTGCTGAATTAGTCTTTAAAATTACTCCACCCGATCCAACTATCCATCCGACATTATCACTTACAAATTCAATTGCGTTATAATCTGAAAAAACCGGAGATTCCTGCATACTCCAGTTTTCTCCACCATTACCTGTTCTTAAAATTGTATTATAAAAACCTACGACATACCCTATCTGAGCTGAACTGTTAATAAATTCTATATCTCTTAATAATGTGAAATCACTCAAATTATTATACTGCCTTTGCCATGATGTACCTCCGTTTGTTGTTTTAATAATCTGATTATTATAACCTACGCTCCAGCCGGATTGTGAATTCACAAAATAATAAGCAACACTTCCGTTACCTGGAATTGTCTGAGCAAGACTCCAGTTAACTCCGCCATTATAAGTTTTGTATTGTTCTCCAAGATTATTCCCTAAGAATCCGGTATTTTCATTCAGATGATAAGTCGAATATACAGGATGATTAGATTCAAACGAGTAACTCCATAATAACCCAGAATTGGTTGTTTTTAGAACACCTGCATCACTTGAAATATATCCTGTATTTTCATTTATGAATTGTACGAAGAATAAATTTGCAACAGTAGGACTTGTCTGTTGTACCCAGCTTTGTGAACCGTTTGTAGTTTTATAAATTGCTCCAAAATGTCCCGTTGCCCAACCGGTAAGCGGGTTAATAAAATCAATTCCTATAAAATTATGAAAACCATTTTCATAATGACTCGTCCAGCTTTCACCACCGTTGGTTGTTTTTAAGATTAATCCTCCGGACCCGGCTACATATCCTGTTAGATTATTTACAAAATCAACTGACCAAAGCGTGTTGTTAACTCCTGAATTCTGCTGATACCAGTTACTTTCGGAATGCAATTGTGTGGTATTGATTGCAATTAAGATTTGGAACAGCAATACTGCAGAGATAAACTTTTTCATATAAACCCCTTTTTTTAAATTTAACCTCAAATATTTAAAATTATAATTATTAAAACTAACTGCTGAAAGAAATTTTCTTTCAGTTTTTGGTTTGAACATATTGCAAATAAAAAATTATTTCAGAAGGATCATTCTTTTTGTCTCGGAAAAATAACCGGCGCTTAATGTATAAAAATAAATTCCGCTTGCAAGCCTGCTTCCGTCAAATTGTATATTGTAAAATCCGGGCACTTTGGTTTCATTTACTAATTCAGCAACTTCATTTCCCAAAGCATCATATACTTTCAATGAAACAAAACTGAACATTGAACATTGATAATTGATATTTGTTTTTGGATTGAACGGATTCGGATAATTCTGCGACAAATAAAACTTATCCGGAAAACCAACCATCACTTCATCGGACAGTTCATAATATTTATAATTTCCGTTATAATCGATTTGCTTTAACCTGAATTTATATTTTCCTGAATTCAGATTTCTGTCAGTAAATTCATAATTGTTCGGAGAAGAAGTCGTCCCGTGACCTTGTATAAAACTTATCTTAATCCATTCTTCTAACGTCTGACCTCTTACATCTGACCGCTCTATTTCAAATCCAGCATTATTCTCCTCGGAAGATGTTGCCCAGTTCAAGTATATATCATTATCACAGACTTTTGATGTAAATGAAGAAAGTTTTGCAGGTAAAGGATTATCTCCATTGAGTAAGATGGCTACTTTATCATTGCTGAATTCTTTTATTGCTATATCAATATCTCCATCATTATCAAAATCACCAGAAGCAGAACCTGAAGAAAACTGTTGATTGTTTCCCAAATAAAACGTGAAATTTCCGGAACCATTATTAATATAATTAAATAACGGTGATCCAAAATTAGTAACACATAGATCAATAAATCCATCACCGTTAAAGTCAAAATCATTTGAATTACTAAATGGAAAAAAATCTCCTGAATTGGAAAATGACCCGTTGCCGTTATTATTTAATTCTAAAATTGGTGAAGCAATATCCACATATCCATCTTCATTATTATCAAATGCTTTTGTATCCCTGCAGGTAAATATTATTGGTGGCCATCTTTCACTATAATGATAAAATACATTTTGAGTAGAGAAAACTCCTAAGCCGTTATTCATTAAATAGTTATAATTTCTGCAAATATCATAAAAAGTAATACTATTTCCATTTACCCATCCGCTAATAGCCATAATATCCTGTCTTCCGTCATTATTGAAATCGTTAATTATTAAATTATCATAAAGATCACCACCATAAACACACTGACCCGTTAAGAAGACAGATGATCCATTTGAATAAATTCCATTTTGATTAATTGAAGTTTTTACTTCACTGGTATTTACAAAATATGCAATATCTAAAAATCCATTTCCGGAAAGATCACCATATGCCCAAACACTTCCGCTATTTGTTGAAAATAAACTGAAGTTTCCAAAACCATTGTTTTTATAAAAATAAACTATTCCATTGTTACTTATAAGCAGGTCTAAATCATTATCATTATCTACTTCAAATAAATCAGGTCTCCCTAGATTGTCTATAATAGAAAATACATTAAATATTGCATTACCATTATTTTTATAAACTGAATTATTAATAATTAAATCTAAATCCCCATCGCTGTCAATATCTCCTGATCTGACAAGGCCATAATCAGTATTATTAATTTCTGATGATAAAACAAAATTACCTGTTCCACCAAGAGCCTGTACTCTGAATGTAAACACAAACGGAGTTATATTTACATTTAAAATTGATTTAATCCCTGAGGTGAGTGTAATACTGATAATTTCACCATACTTAAAATCATTTACCGGATTTATCATAAGCGAATTCGTCACTGAATTATAGTTTAGATTGATATGCAATAATCCGGTCTGATATCCGAATACTTTTATGTTTGCTCCGTTTATAGTTGAAGCATTCATTTGCTGTGTGAAGTTAATTATAATATTGAAAGACTTGTTAATACTTACGTCATTCATAGAAGGTGTAACATTGTCTATATATGAATTTAAAGGATTAGAAAATATATAGCCGCTAAGAAAAAACACAGATACGGTTGAAACTATTGAGATTGATAGGGTTTTCATTTTATTCCTTAAAAAAAATACATATAATTAATTAAAAGCAATTATTAAAATTAGTTTAAGGATATCCCGTAGGGTATGTAAGTTGGCTTAATGAAATTGAAGAATTGAAAGAGATTAAATAAACAAGCAAGCAAACAAAGTTGAAAGTAAAAAAAAAGTATTTCGTAATTTCTCCTTTATTTTATATAGGAATTTACTTTTACTGTTTTTAGAAATCAGCTCAAAAATTTTTTCCCAAATCATAAGATCCCCCATCAATACTATAAATTCAAAATCCGAAATTCTAAATTCCAAATACGAAATGTGTTTAAATTTTAATACGATTAAATTAGTTTAAGAAAACACACATGAAGAGAGCTTTTCTTACAATATTAATCCTGTTTTGTTTATCGCTTCCTGCTGTTGCTCAGACTACAATAAACTCTATTGAGATTTCGGGCAACAGTTATCTGACAACTTCCGATATAAAAAACCTAATGATCTCCAAAAAAGACGGTACATATAAAGAGGAACAGTTCAAAACAGACCTGAAAACAATCAGGGATAAATATAAATCACTTGGATTTCTTTATGCAAAGATTACAAAAGAAGAAAAGGATTTCGGGCTTGATTCAGCTTTTGTCGATATAAGCCTGAATATAAAAGAGGGAAACAAAGTTCTGATCGGAGAAATAGATATACGAGGTAATAAAACCATTTCAAGAGAGCAGATACTGGAACAATTCGAAACAAAGATCGGCGATAATCTTAACGATAACATTCTTAACAGTGACATAAAGGAACTTCTTGCTTCTTATGAAAACATAGACCTGCCTTTTGCTAAAATAAATATAAATGATGTCTCTGTCTATAAAGATGACGGCAGAGAGAAAATAAAAATTGAACTTACCGTTACTGAGAACTCTCAAGTCAAGATTGATCAGGTTAAGATCAAAGGCAATGAATCAACAGCGGATTATGTGATAATCCGTGAATTGAGATTAGATAAAAATAAAACCATAAATTCCGAATCACTCCAGATAATGAGGGAAAGACTTGACCGGCTTAATATTTTTGAAACTGTATCAGATCCGAAAATCTATTCTCTAAAAAACAAGAATGAATCCGGACTGCTGATAGAAGTTACGGAAGGAAATACAAATACTTTCGACGGTGTTCTTGGATATGTACCCCCTGCCGGAAACGATCAGCCGGGATACTTTACCGGGCTCGTAAATGTTTCCTTCAGAAATCTTTTCGGATCGGGAAGAAAACTGGATGCTAACTATCAGCAGGAAGTTCAGCAGACACAAGAGCTGGGATTCAAATATTACGAACCGTATTTTTTAAATTACCCGGTGAATTTAAGCCTGGGCTTTCTTCAAAGACTGCAGGATACAACTTACACAAGAAGATTTGTTGATCTCAAAGCAGAATTTCCTTTTACTGACAGACTGGCAATTTCAGCAATCGGAAGCTATGAAAGAATAATACCTTCTGATATTGTGAATTCAGGCTTTATAATTGCCGATTCCAGGACTCTGAGTCTCGGCATGGAAATAAAATATGATACGAGGGATAATATTTATGTCCCTACAAAAGGTGCGGTCTATAAGACATATTATGCTTACGGAAGTAAAAGGATATTCAATGCAACACAGCTGGAAAGTCTGGGATATAAAGATTATTATTCCGTTCAGAGATATTCGATAGATATAGATTATTATTTTTCTTTTTTTAAAAGACAATCTAACCTTATCAAAGTTTTCGGAGGTGAAATAGTCTCAGATCAGATTGAAGACGCAGATTTTTTCAGGATCGGAGGTAATAAATTCATCAGAGGATACAGGACTGATCAGTTCCTTGCCTCAAGACTTTTTTACGGAAATATCGAGCTCAGATATTCCATTTCAAGAAAAGGCTTTCTTTTCGGATTTTATGATGGTGGTTACTATCTTCGTCCCGCTGATCCTGTGAATAATTATCCCGAACAAAGCGGATATCTGTACGGAGTCGGAATAGGCATACGTCTTGAAACAGGTCTCGGCCTGATCGGAGTCAGCTATGCTCTGGGACAAGATGCCGGAATTCTAGACGGAATAATTAATTTCGGGCTGATAAATGATTTCTAGAGTGTGTGGAGTGTGTGGAGTGTGTGGAGTTAGTTGAGTACGTTGAGTTAGTTGAGTTGGCTGAGTTAGTTATATCAATACC
>CAZLOL010000124.1:0-11293 GCA_964561045.1 uncultured Ignavibacteriaceae bacterium
ACGAGCATTTAAAACTTTTTTGGTTCCGGCTATGCCAGTTTATGAATTAGGAATTAGGTATTGAGCATTGATTTTTGTTAATTGAACTTTGAATATTGCACATTACCTGCCTGCAGCGCTTTTACTAAATTGTCTTTGCAAATATAAAAAAAACCTATAGTCTTTGAACTATAATTAGTTTTACTTTGAAATATTAAACAAAATTGCTCCGGGGATGACAGCAACTGCAATGACTTCAATTGACAGTGTTACAAATTCTAAGACCTTATCTAACCCGGTTGATTCCATTAATATGTTTAATTAAAGATTATTTTAAAAATAATAAAGGCTCAGTTTATGCAGAGCAGATACAGAATAATTCCGTACCGGAAGTAATTTTAAAATGAGCCTTTATAAAACTAATTTTAAATTTCAAATTACAAGTTTAAAATCTTGAATCAAAAATGAAAAATTAAGAACGTAAAATCCCGGATCACAAATTCAAACTACTGTTTCGCCATCGCCATTTGAAATCTCTCTTCCGGAGATATAAGATGATCGTTATCTTCATCACCGATTTCAATCTGTACCCAGTTAATTTTGCCGTTAAATTTATTTCCGGTCGGACCGTAATCAGTCGAAGCAGGAGAGCCGCTGTCGGAACCTACGTCACATGCTTCATCAGCTGAATAACCCATCGGAATAGTCTTCTCTACTCTCCCTTTACCGACCTGTTTACCATCAAAATAAAGTGTAACATCACCTCCTTTTGCAAGTCCACCTCCGTCATATTTAAATTCCATTCTCAGCTGATGTTTACCTGAAGGTATATCCGTATCCGATGAAATTATATAATAATTTATTCCGAAAAAATTAAAACAATATTTCAGCTTTCCGTCTTTTGCATATAAACTCCATCCTCCGACTTCTCCGCCCTGAGTTATTATTACACCATTTGATTTTACTCCATCGGGAATTACGACATCTGCTGTAACTGAGTAAGATTTATTTTTTAAAGTAAGAACACAAAACTCACCAACACGCATACCGCTAAATAGAATTTGCTTATCTCCTCTTATCAGCTGAGGACGGCCGGCAATATCAGGATTGATTCTTTCAAAGCCGCGGTCATCGAGAGGAACCACATTGTACTTTGTTGCTTCAATGAGCCAAAGTCTTTGTAATTCAGCAAGCTTTTCAGGATTTTCTTTTACAATATTTTTTGCCTGAGTCCAGTCATCAGGACCGTATAATTCCCAGATATCTGAATCAAAAGGAGGCGGTGTTTCTGCGCTCCACGGAGTTCTGTGTTTTGTAACTGCAGTCCAACCGTTATGATAAATTCCCCTGTTTCCCATCATTTCAAAATACTGAACAGTATGGTTTTCCGGCGCATTTGCATCATTAAAAGTTTCAGCAAAACTAAATCCTTCGAAAGGTGCCTGCTGGATGCTGTTAACAATTGCCGGTTCAGGTAATCCTGTAACATCAAGAATTGTTTTGGCTACATCTATTACATGATGAAACTGATTCCGCACTTCACCTTTTGCTTTAATTCCATTAGGCCAGTGAACGATCATACCGTTTCTAGTTCCTCCCCAATGTGAAGCTACTTGTTTTGTCCATTGATAAGGTGTACACAATGCATGAGCCCAGCCGACCGCATAATGATTGTATGCTTTCGGAGTTCCAAAATCATTTATTTTACTCAAAAGAAAATCAGCGGTCTCGATCCCCGGCATTCCGTTCAGTGTTGTCATTTCATTAAAACATCCGTTCAGTGTTCCTTCAGCAGATGCTCCGTTATCTCCTATTATTAAAAAAATTAGCGTCTCATCCATTATTCCGAGATCACTTATTGCATCAAATATTTTTCCAATGCAATGATCAGTCTGCTCCATAAATCCGGCATAGATTTCCATTTCACGGGATAGTACAGGTTTCATTTTATCTTCAGTTTCATCCCATCCCGGAATTTCTTTATGCCTTTCTGTGAGAGCTGCATCTTTCGGAATTACTCCGAGTTTTTTCTGACGTTCAATAGTTTCCTTTCTTAATTCATCCCAACCCTTGTCAAATTTACCTTTATACTTATCAGACCATTCTTTCGGAACATGATGAGGCGCGTGTGTAGCACCCGGAGCATAATACATAAAGAATGGTTTATCAGGCAATAAAGCTTTTTGCTGACGAATCCATGTGACTGCTCTTTCAGAAAGATCTTCATTCAATGTGTAACCTTCTTCAGGTGTTTTCTCAGGTTCAACTGCTGTAGTTCCTTGATAAAGTCCCGGATAATACTGATTAGCTTCTCCTCCTACAAAACCATAAAAATATTCGAATCCCGAACCGGTAGGCCATTGATGAAATGGTCCCACAGGAGTTACTTCCCATGCCGGTACTTCATGACATTTTCCAATTTGCGCAGTAGAATATCCATTGAGTTTCAGAATTTCCGCAATCGGTGCTTTATTCTTTGGACGTATACTATTATTTCCCGGAGCTGAAGTAGCCATCTCTGTAATCGCACCCATACCGACCGAGTGATGATTCCTTCCTGTAAGTATGGCTTGTCTCGAAGGAGAACATAAAGCAGTTGTATGAAACCTTGTGTACTTCAATCCTCCGGCTGCAAGCTTTTCTATATTAGGAGTATTGCAAGGACCGCCGAAAGCGCTTGTAGAACCGAACCCTGCATCATCGATCAAAACTAATAGAACATTCGGCGCACTTTTTGGTGGGCGAAGTTCTTTGATCGGAGGATACTTTGTATTTGGGTCTTTAGCATCATAAGTTGTAAGTCCTACAAATTGCGGATCCGGAATCGGTAAAATGCTTCTCTGCAAAGAATCATTTGGACTGGTGCTTGTGTCTTTTGGATCTTTTTTCTTTGACATAATATTTAAAATTAGATTATTTAATAATTCTGTAATTCTTAAAAATAAATTACAATGGATTTTTTAAGATTGAGTAAATAAAATCTCAAATACACTGATTAAGACCTTTATTAAAAAAACTATAAATGGATTCTTTGAATCATCGTGTCTTCATAGATGATTGTCTTTAAAATTTAATTGAGAAATAAAATGTTTTTAAATTTAAAATCAAAAATCTAATTTATAAATCTTTACAAATCCGGAATTCCAAATTCCAAATGCTCTTATTGTCTTGCCATTATCATCTTTGCCGTTGCTTCATCATCCTTAATTAATTCACCGCTTACATCAACTATTACCGAATAAATTTTCCCGGTAAATTCAAACGGAGGCTTGTAGTCAGGAATTGCAGGAGAACCCGGATCAGCGCCTACTGAAGCTCCGGCGCTCAGTCCCATTGTCAATGGTAATGTATATGGAATATCCGTCTGACCAACGAGTTTATCATCAATATATAACTGACCCTTTCCGCCCGCTCCTTTACCGGTCGCAATATCAGGTTTAATTGCGGCATCAAACTCAAACCTGAACTTATGTCTACCTTCGGGAACATTATCTTTTGAAGCTATTCTGAAATATTCAGCCGTAGCATAATTATATCCATACTGCAGTTTATTGTCTTTGATAAAGAAAGTCAGTCCGCCGTCGTTACCACCCATTGAGAATAAAACTCCTTCAGCGCCGCCTTTCGGAATCTCTGTATCCGCTGTTATGCTGAACGGACGATTCATTACATTCACGGCAGCATTAGAGGGGACAACCTGTGTACCCGGATAATAAGTATATGATTTTCTGTCAATGGCGATCTGCGGTCTCGGTTCGCCTAATCTTAAAGTTCCTCTTGAATCTATCGGAAGCACATTATACTTTCCTGCTTCGACATACCACATGCCTATCATTTCTATCAGCTTCGCCTTGTTCTCTGCGGCAAGATTTTTTGTCTCCGCCGGATCATCATTCAGATTATAAAGCTCCCATGCTGTTGCATCAAGCTTTGTCAGTTCATCGTGATCAAGCGGCGCGCCAAATGATCTTCCGGATTCGGTAAAGGATGTTCCGACCCATGGACAGACTGCTCTCCAGCCGTCATGATAAAGTGACCGGTGGCCGAACATTTCAAAATACTGTGTAAGGTGATTGCTCTTTGCTTTCTTATCATTGAATGTATGAGCAAAGCTGTGTCCTTCAATCGGTGATTGAGTTGTTCCTTTGATGACAGCAGGCGATTCTATTCCGAGCGCTTCGAGAACTGTAGGAACCATATCAACTGCATGAGCATAAGCATCTCTTACCTCACCTTTGCTCTTTATTCCATTTGGCCAGTGCACAATGAACGGATCGCTTACACCGCCTCTGTATGTTTCGCGCTTCCATCTTTTGAAAGGTGTATTTCCTGAATGTGCCCAACCCCATGCATAGTGATTAAAATATTTCGGTCCGCCGATATCATCAATAGCCGCAAGGTTTTGCTTTAAGTCATCCTGAATATTATTGAAAAATTTATTTTCATTAACAGATCCTGTAGGTCCGCCTTCAGAGCTTGCACCGTTATCAGAAATAAACATAATCAGTGTATTATCCCATTCACCGATATCTTTCAAAAACTGGAACAGTCTTCCGTACTGATCATCGGTATGTTCAAGGAATCCTGCAAAGACTTCCATCATTCTTGCGTAAAGTTTCTTTTCATCTGCAGATAGTTTATCCCAGTCCTGTACATCAGGATCATGTCTTGATAATTCCGCATTCTTCGGAATTATGCCCAGTTTTTTCTGATTTGCAAAAACTTTTTCGCGATATTTATCCCAGCCGTCATCAAATACACCTTTATATTTATCAGCCCATTCCTTAGGAACGTGATGCGGAGCGTGGCCAGCACCCGGACAGAAATACATAAAGAAAGGTTTGTCAGGAGCAATTTGTTTTGCATCTGCAATGAATGACTTTGCTTTATCAACTAAATCAATGGTCAGATGATAACCCTCTTCAGGAGTTTTGGGCGGCTCGACCTGATGATTGTCATAAACTAATTCCGGATAATACTGATGAGTATCTCCTCCGAGAAATCCGTAATATCTTTCGAATCCTCTTCCAAGCGGCCAGCGGTCATAAGGTCCGGCAGGAGAATTCTGTTCCGCAGGAGTAAGATGCCATTTTCCTAATGCATAAGTATTGTAACCTTTTTGTAAAAGCATTTCTGATAAGAAACCGTTTTCAAAAGGAATAGAACCGTTACCACCCGGAAATCCGGTTGAACCTTCAGTGATGCATGACATTGCATTTGAATGATGATTCCTTCCTGTTAAAATGCAAGAACGTGTCGGCGAGCACAAAGCAGTTGTATGCATGTTATTAAATAGCAATCCTTCTTTTGCAAGTGAATCTATATTCGGGGTTCGTATAGGACTTCCGTAACATCCCATATGTCCGAATCCCGTATCATCCTGGACGATGAATAAAACATTAGGTGAGCCTTCTTTAGCTCTGTTAGGTTCAGGCCATGCAGGTGATGACTGGTCAAAGGTTCTGCCAATGACTCCGGGAAAAGCCTGCCCCGGTTTATATTCTTTTAGTGCCATGTTTAAATTCCTTTCTGTAAATCTATTTTAAAATAATTTAGGTGAATTTTTTTTAAAAGTTTAAAAAAAAACAGAACGCAGATGATACGTATCAGACAGAAGAATGCAGATCAATCCGCGAATGTTTGCTGATACATTATTACCGGCGTTCCGATTACAATCTTGATATTTTTGAATAGAGTTTTAAGTTTATTTCAATAAACCGCCTAATATATCAGCAGCGCCTGAACCGCCGTTAAGTCCTACATACTTGGTCATTTCCGGAACAAACTTTGCAACATCCGTCGGTTTCAAACCAAGCTTTGAAAAGGTCTTTCCGAGATCAGCCATATCTGTAACATTTCCTACTCCAAGATTTTTAGCTTCTTTGGTAATGCTGTTCAGATCAGGAAAAGCGCTTGACAGTTTTGAAAAGTCAGACGGATCGAGTTTTCCTTTTGCAAGAGACATTACTGCTCCGATACCGCCAACGGCTGCTTCGGGAGAGATGCCTAATTTCTCAAGAGAACCGACTAATGCCATTGTCTTGCCGATGTCTCCCAGACTGCCGGTGCAGGAAGAAAAAAGAACTGCAGTTAAAAGAACTGTAAATAATAATTTGATTTTTTTCATTTTTTATGGTTGGTTTAGTTTATAAATATTATTTTAAAAAAATATTAATGTTTCCATTGCATTCAACAATTGCCAATAGTACTTAATAAAATCCACCTGAGTAAAATTACAGAAAGGGACTCAGGTGGTTATCATGAAAACAATTTTTCTGCTGACTTATTAAATCTTTGGCAAGAGTTTTTAAAAAGCAGCCGGTGAAACAGAATTGTGATATTACAATTAAATCTTTGATTTTATTTCTTTTACCTTGTCTTCTATTTTCCCTGTAACGGCTTTTTTAATAAAAGAAAGCAAGATCAGACCAATTCCGCTGAGTAATACTGACAACCCTAAAATTGTCGCCACACCTTCAGCGCCGCTTCCCAAATTAAATATCATAGACAGTCCTGCAACAGCAGCAAGTATTCCGGCAATAAGAATTATCCATCCTATAGCGCTTTCTTTTTTCAAAGACCATCCGGAAGATATCAGATGAAATCCTGTCATCAGTACCCAGATACCGAATATTATAGTAATGGCTTTCATTGCAGCCAGAAGATTAAACAAAACAAACAAACTGAAAATAACACTGATTATGCTCCATATCAGTGAGCTTGATTCCCGGGTTTCCTTTCCGCCGAATAACCAGCCGAAGATTCCGGTAATTCCGGTAAGAAGAATCAGTAAACCGAACCATAGAGATATGCCTGCAAGAACCTCAACGGGATTTTTGAATATAAATATTCCAAGGATGAACATCAGAATTCCCTGAATAAGTATTACCCACCACTTTTTAAACATTGTTTTATTTTAGGATTTAATAATTATTATCTTCTCACCCTTTTAGTAGTGCTTCCGCCAAACTGAATTACCAAAGCTCCGCCAAATCCGAACTGATACATTGAAGATTCTGTATCAACACCGGCTCCAAGTCCGCCTGTACCTGCATATAATCCGCCGCCGAAAGACTGAACAGCCGACATCACTTGTGCCTGTAATTTTAACCCTATATTAGGAGAGAACATAAAGTTTGCTCCGACTCTTCCTGCCCATGCAAAATTAGTTGTTGATTGTCCTGTATAAGTAAGTGTATCATTAATTTTTTTATCTTCAGAGCTGAAAATTCCCATTCCAAGCATTAAGCCGCCGTATGGCTGAACAATGGATCTCGGGATTGGAATGTATTTATTTCCTCCGAGTAATATCCAGTTTAAATCAGCACCAAAAGTCGATTCGTTTTTTATATTGTTATTTACATTATAATTTGTACTGTAACTAATATCCACGTCAGCATCCTGACGGAAATATGCTAGCTCCAGACCGTACGTAGGTCTTACAATGTATTCAAACCCAATGCCCCATTGATATCCGCCTATTACGGTTCCGCTGTAATAATTATTTCCATCTGTAACTGCATTAACATCATCATCCAAAGTATAAGCAGAATAAAGATTGATCTTGTAACTCTGAGCGCTTAACTGATTTAATGCTCCAAAGAGCAATGCAAAAATAAAAATTGATTTTGTAAGTTTTGTTTTCATGATTTAGGGTTTTAAATTAGTAATTGTGTTTTAATTAATAAAAAATAATAGTTATTGAAAAAATTATTTTGGGGAATATCAAATAAAAAATAGCAAGTAATAACTAAAGGAATGAATGTTTTTTAAATCCAGACAAAATTGCATTTATAGTTTGAATAAACAATACTTTTCATATGTATATCAGGGAAAATATTCTCATATTGTGACCTGAATAATATGTACCTGAATAAAATTAATTAATTTTTACTTACAAATTAACTTAAGTATAGATATATTTTGCTAAAATTGTGACCTTGATTAATACAAATACAGAAAGAGGAATATCTCATTTTACCATCGTTAAAATTCTGAAAAAGTTATCAGTTAAGGAGATGAATGAATTCGAAAAAATGCTGCGATCACCTTTCTTTAATAATCATACTACTCTGATAAAACTCTTTTCCGAATTAAAAAAATATTACCCGCATTATTCGGATAAGAATATTACAAAGGAATATCTGTTTCAGATCGTTAATAAGGTTAAAAAATATGACGACAAGTTATTCAGAAAATATCTTTCCAGACTAAACAAACTCGCGGAGGAATATCTTAATATTCTGCAAACCCGCCAGGAATACGGTAAGAAAGACGTAAATATACTTCTGCAGCTTTCGAAGAGAGATGTTTATGATGTTTATGCCAGGAAACTGAAAGAAATTGAAAAGTCCATTGAAAAAGAATATAAGATTGACTGTGATACTTTCCTTCTGAAACATCAGCTTTACATTATCAAATATAATGACGGATCTGCAGCAAAAAATATAATATCAAGGAATGAAGATTTACATAAATCTTATAACAATCTTGTTAATTATTTTTTATTTTACTCAGGTTCATTCCTTAATCAGATTGATACGGATCAGTATTCCTACAGCAGAAATGATGAGATGAGTCCTTTGAATTTATTGCTGGACAGTTTTAAAATTGAAGAGTATATTGAAAACATTAAGAAGTCAAAAATACAACGCAGCAAAGACTGGATATTTTTTCTTGAAATCATACTGAATGATTTAAAAATGAAATCATCGGATAACGGAATTAAAGCTTTCAGAAATCTGAGGTCCCTGATATATGATTATTCCGAAAGATTAAGTGAACAGATGCTGTTCTATTTGCTGCAAAGGATGAATGTTTTCTGCGTACTTGAAAATGCAAAAGGAATTCTGGACATGAACAGGGAACTATTTGAGAATTACAAGATGCTTCTGGATAAAGGTCTTTTTAATAAAGATGTGACTGCGTCATTGACGTTGCTGGACTTCAGAATAATACTCTCATCAGCATTAAAAAATAATGAGTTTGACTGGGCGGAAAAATTTATAAATGAAAAAGTAAATTTACTTACCGAAGATCTTAGGACAAATGTGCGCCATTACGGGAATGCAGTACTTATGTTTTATAAAAAAAATTATTCGGATGCCCTTGTGCAAATATCCAGGATCAGGTCTGAATCTCAGCCGATTACGGTAGATATATATTTACTGAAGCTAAAGATATTTTACAGGCTCGGACATTATGATTCTGCAGTTTCCGTTGCTGACAGTTTCAGGCATTTTATTTCAGGAAATAAACTTATATCTGATTTTCACAAAGATACTCTTGTAAATTTCCTGAAATACTTTAAGATAATAATAAGACTGACACTTAAACCGGATACTCCAAAATTAAAAAAACTTATATCCGATATTAACAGCAGCATTTATACAAAGGAAAAAAAATGGATGGCGGAAATTGCCGGCGATTTGCTAAAGTAAGAATGAATATTTATATTTGAATTGCAATGTTTAGTCTGCGGCAATCAAAACGGATAATTTTTCATGAATTATTTTTCATATTTAATTTAAACTAAAACGAAAGCGGAGCACTGACCGCGTTATAAATCATATATGTTAGTCCCGAAACTCTTTACAACTCTAAAAACCTATACAAAAGAACAATTTTATAAAGACATCTCAGCCGGAATAATAGTAGGAGTAGTAGCGCTTCCGCTTGCAATAGCATTCGGAATTGCTTCGGGTGTTTCTCCGGAAAAAGGATTGTTTACGGCAGTCATAGCGGGATTCCTCATCTCAGCTTTAGGAGGAAGCCGCGTTCAGATAGGCGGTCCTACCGGGGCATTCATCGTGATAGTTTACGGAATAGTGCAGACATACGGACTTGACGGATTAATGATAGCTACTGTTCTTTCCGGGATCATTCTCATCATTATGGGACTGATAAAACTCGGAACTCTGATAAAATTTATTCCTCTTCCTCTTATCACAGGATTTACATCAGGCATTGCGCTGATAATATTCACTACACAGATCAAGGATCTTCTTGGATTAAAAATAGATAAACTGCCTTCGGAATTTTTACAAAAGATACCGGTATATTTTGATAACATTTCAACTTTAAATCCGCAGACCGTTCTGATCTCGGCGATTTCTCTGGCAATAATTTTATTCTTCCCGTACATTACAAAAAAGATCCCTGGAATATTTGTTGCGCTCATAGCAGGAACTCTGATAGCGCAGATTTTCGGCATGAATGTTGACACAATCAGCTCAAAATTCGGTGCGGTACCGAATTCTATACCATCTCCTTCATTCCCCGATGTAACTTATGCAAAGGTATATGCCTTAATAGGTCCTGCTTTTACAATAGCAATGCTGGCAGCGATAGAATCACTTCTGAGCGCAGTTGTAGCAGACGGAATGATTGGCGGAAGACACCGTTCAAATATGGAGCTTGTAGCAAATGGAGTTGCAAATGTAGTCTCACCTTTGTTCGGAGGAATTCCGGCTACCGGAGCTTTAGCAAGAACCGTAACTAACATAAGAAGCGGAGGCAGGACGCCGGTTTCCGGGATAACTCATTCTTTGGTATTATTGCTCATAATGATTTTTTTCGGACAGTATGCAGGGATGATCCCGCTGTGTGTTCTGGCATCTATACTTGTAGTTGTATCATACAATATGTTCGAATGGAGGGAATTCAAAGCTCAGCTTAAAATGCCGAAGAGTGATGTGCTTGTTCTGCTTACTACGTTTATACTTACAATTTTATTTGATCTTACGATTGCAATCGAGATAGGCATGATCATGTCTGCATTTCTGTTCATGAACCGCATGGCAAACGTAGCAAACATCGGGATGATCTCAAGAGAGTTTGATGAGAGCCGTGAGACGGATGACAGGGGAGCAAACTCTGCTCAAGGCAAGGTTATACCTGAAGGTGTAATTATTTATGAGGTCAACGGTCCTTTCTTTTTCGGAGCTGCAAGCAAATTCAAAGAGACACTCAGAACGGTAGACAAGAAATCAGGAATTCTGATTCTCCGGCTGAGAAATGTTCCGGCAATAGATGCAACCGGCATTGCAACCATAGACGATATTTATGAAGAATGTAAAAACAGTAATTCAGTACTTATACTTTCAGGAATACATGCGCAACCGCTTTTCGCTGCCGAGAAAGCCGGACTGATCAGCAAGATCGGTGACGACAATGTACGGGGGAATATTGACGATGCGCTGAACAGAGCAAGAGAGATACTGGGGCTTCCGCCGGTTGATGTGATTGCTGAAAAGGAAAGCTCGGTGGAGGGACGACAGAAGTGAAATTACAAACGTTAAACGTTAAACGTTAA
>CAZLOL010000125.1:0-8686 GCA_964561045.1 uncultured Ignavibacteriaceae bacterium
TTTCTTCAGCTGTAAGATTATTGCTTCCCATATTATTTTTTTTTAATTTAGAAATATTTTATTTCAACTTTACAAACTTTACAAACTTTACAAACTTTACAAACTAATTCAACCATGCTCCGGATTTACAAGCTGAAACCAGTTTCCGTCAGGATCAGTGAATGTCAGACACTCATCCGAACCGTCAGTGCCTTTGAATTTAAGACCTCTGGATACAAGTTCTTTTCTTGTCATTTCAATATCTCCGGTATAAAGTACAAATCCGGAATTTGAATTCTTATATTCTTTAACATTCAGGTCGTTATTCCCGGGTCTTAATAAAAATAAATTTTCTCCCAGTTTCAGCCAGACAAATTTATCAGCCTGAATTTCAACAAGATCAAATCCAAGGACCTTTACATAAAAGTCTTTTGATTTCAGGGGGTCTTTGACAAATATTTCAACATGCCCTAATCTGAACAATTACTTTCCCCCGAGTTCTTTCAAACGTTCCAGTCTTTCCTTTTCATTGGCTGCAAGCCAGATGTCTTTTGAAAGCAGATCGTAAGCTTGTCTGAAATATTTTCCCGCCTCCTCTTTGTTTCCTTTGATCAAATACAGTTCAGCCAGCTCTTCATAAACATACCCGTCCTGCTCAAGACCTTTCTCTTCAATTTCTTTCAGTAATGACAGCTGCATTTCAACAGCTTCATCAATTCTGTCAAGAGAGCGCAGAGCCCTTGCCACGCTCCATTTTGCAATTATGAGCTGCTGTTTTGACTCTCTTTTAGTATGAAAGTCAACATTTTTTCTGAAGATCTCCAAAGCTTTTTCATATTCTTTATTATCATGATAATTCCAGGCGGTGTTGTTGTAAAGAGAACCAAGCCATTTTTTCGCTTTTTCATCATTTGTCTTTTCCGCAAGTTTCATTGCGAGTTCATTCCACTCTTGTGCTTCTTTAAATGGTTCGATTATGCCAAGCATATGTGCGGCGTCTATGGCATAATTGTCTTCATTATGCTTTACTGCAAGTTCATAAGCTTTAAGAAAAAGATCTCGTGATTTTTCCACCTGCTTCGATGACCGGTAAGTCCGGCCTCTTTCAAGAAGATACCTGATCTTTGCAACATAAAGTTCATCTGTCAGCAGCGGCTCTACTTCATCGAGCAATTCATGTGCTTCATCGAATTTCATCTGCAGACCAAGTGTGCGTGCAGTTTGCGTCAGGAGCTGAAGATAAGCAGACTGATCATTTGTATTTTTTATTTCAGGTAAAAGTTCTCTGAACTTTTTTTCGGTTTCGGATGGATTGTTATAATCCCATAGCTTGTCGAATTCTGCAATATCTTTTGAATTCGCTTTTACATTTTCCGCCATTTTGTCAATAATTTATTTTAACAAAAATATGCTAACAGGATTAAACATTCAATTAAAAGAATAGATGTAAACTTTGAATGTATCAGGCATCGGAATCTTTGAATAAATCAAATTATATGCCATCAACGTCATGCTGATTATTATCTTCCCTGCAGCTGTTGGATGCAATCCAGAATAATAAGGTAAATGCAGAAACGAAATACGGAAAGATGCCGTATAGTGTATCTGAATTTGAATGAGAGTGTCTGTCTACAGCCATGAAAACAGTAACGCAAAAAACAATTGTGAGCAAATAAAATAAGATCCCCGTAACGGAAGCAGGAATATATATCCATCCGGCTTTTTTGAACCATTGAGCTTTCATGATTCTCCTTTCTGTAAATATTGTGTTGTAAATATAAATATTAAAAATTTATTAAGATACATTAATCACGTATGGAAAAATTTAATGTTGAACTTTCAGTAAGAATATTTCCTGTGTGAATCTCTGTTATTATTTTATATGCGAATAATTTGAATTTTCATTGGACTTTAACTCTGTAATTAATATGAGTAATTTGATCTAAATCTGATTAAATGAATTTTTCAAACATAGGATTCGGCAGTTATAGAATTGACGACAAGATCGGAGAGCATTATCAGGCATTGTATGCGGCTCTCACCGGAGGAATAAATCTCATTGATACCTCGGCAAATTATGCCGACGGAAGAAGTGAATCACTGGTAGGAAGAGTTATCAATGATCTCATATCGTCGAAGGAAATCAGCAGAAAAGAAATTACACTGGTTACTAAAGGCGGATACATACAGGGACAGAATTACAGGTTTGCATCCGGATTAAAAGAGAAAGGCAAACTGTTTACGGAAGTAGTTGAAGTGCAGGATAAACTCTGGCACTGCATAAGTCCGGATTTTCTTGAAGATCAGATAAATCGGCAGCTTCAAAGGTTAAACACCGGTTATATTGATTCATATCTTCTGCATAATCCCGAATATTATCTGGATTGGGCAAAGGAAAACCATATCCGTCCGGATGAGGCAAGGGAAATATATTATGAAAGAATAAGAAAAAGTTTTATATTTCTTGAAGAAAAAGTTGCTGAAGGAAAAATAAGATCCTACGGCATATCTTCTAACACATTCCCCTTGTATTCAGATGAATACAGCTTCACTTCTTTGGAAAAAGTAATTGATGTTGCGAATTCAGTTTTAGCAAATAATAATTTTAAAATAATTCAGCTGCCATTCAATTTATTTGAAGCCGGGGCAATTACCATAAAAAATCAGATCAATAATACAGAAACAGTACTTGAGCTTGCATTGAGAAATAAATTAACAGTTCTGGTTAACCGTCCGCTGAATGCAATTGCATCAAAGGGATTAGTCCGTCTTGCAGAATTCGGATCAGAGCCATTTCATGAGAAGGATTTTATCAGGCAAATGAAACTGGTTTCATTGATGGAAGACGATCTTATCACGGAAAAAATTCCCGGTGAGGATTTAAGTGATGATGAAATAAATAAACTAAAGAAGCATCTGTCATTCGGAAAGCTTATTGAAGAGAACTGGAAATTCTTCGGCAGCATTGAGCACTACAATGATATGATCACTCAGCTGTTTGCCCCGAAGTTAGATTTTATGGTTCGTTTTTTTGATGAAAAAGTAATAGATGAAAACACTAAGGATTTCTTCGGCAGATATTTAAAGGAATGTTATAAGATGCTGAATTTTGTAAGCAACTATTATAAGATGCGCGCTGAAAAAAGAAGCAGTTTCCTGAATTCTTTAATTAATAAGGATCTTGATGTGAAATATCATGATCTGACATTATCTCAGAAGGCAATTCTGCTTTTGAATTCCGTGAGAGGTGTCAGCTGTGTACTGGTAGGAATGAGAAAGGAAAAATATGTTGATGATGTCCTTAAAATTCTCAATGAAAAAGACATCATAAATGCAGAAGAGATCATAAGGAATGTTTCAGAAGAAATTATTACAACAGAAACCTAAGGGATGAAAAGTCAGTATGTAAAAATAATTTTAATTGCGTTATTAAGCTTGTTCGCTATAACATTATTCTATTTTTATGTGTCTTCTGATGATAAAACCATTTCAACAGGTAATGAAGATAAGATTATTTCAGCAGCAACAGGGGACAGATTGCTATCTGATATTGATTCAATCCTTTATTCATTCGGAATAAGAAAAGACTGGATAAAAGATGTAAACATTAAAGCAAAAGATCAGAAAAAAACCGGAGATGTATTTCTCTTCAACAGAGAAATCAGAATACCATCTGATTTGGCAGTTATAGATCTGAATTATGAGATCACGAATTATTTTCGAAAATACAATAATGAAATAATAGTAACGGAAGATCCAAAAACAAAGAATATCGTAATGAACATTAGTTCCGTGAGTGACAGTCTTCATAAACAAACAGGAATGATTAAGTTTTTATATTCAGATTCATTGAAGCGCAATGCAGCCGATATTGCTCTCCTGCTTGACAGTCTTGACCTTTACAGTTTAAAAGAAGCCGAAGAAATTCTGACCTCTGCTCAGGAATTTACCGTGATACTTCCTCTGCGAAATGACAAGGCGGATTATCAGTCAAGAATTATAGAATTAAAAAGAGACTACCTGTTAAAACTATCTGTCGGGGATGAAGATGATATTGAAGCTGATTTTAAGGATGAAATGAAAGAAAGTGTCAGATCATCTAAAATTAAATCTCTGGCTTTAAGTTTCCCGAATACAACCGGCGTGATCCTGATAAACAAGACCCGTAATTCGGATTTTTTTAATGCTGTAAAAAATGATTTCATCAAGAATGAAATGAAAGTTTATAATGATTCAGTATTTGATGAGTATAAGAGCAGTGAGAAAAAGGTTGTTTCCATTTTCGAAGATATAATAAATGAAGCAAAAAAGGGAAAGAAAATTTTAATTTATGACATAAATTTTAGTCCTGAAGATTTTGCATCTTATGACAGACAGGTATACAGCATGAAAAAACTTGGCTATAGATTTTATAACTTCAGAGATCTGATGAAAAAAGCCGAGCAATGAACAACTTGTATTGGGTATTGGATATTTATTAACCATTAGTAAGTAATGATCAATTTAATTAAGAAATTTAAAACTATATTGAATTAAGGAAATCAAATTAAGAAAATTTAAAATTTTATTTTGAAAGTTAGCAGCAGAACAATATGACTGTTCAATTTATAAATGGAGGTTAGTCTTATTTATGACACCGAATGAGATCTATATGAATTACGCTTATAAAGAAGCAGAGAAAGCATATAACATAGGAGAAATACCTGTCGGATGCATAATAGTATTTCAGAACACTATTATTGCCAAAGCATATAATATGGTTGAGTCTCTGAAAGACCCTACGGCGCACGCTGAAATTCTCGCTATTACTTCGGCAGCAGAGTACCTGCAGTCCAAACAACTGGTTGGATGTTCAATATATGTTACACTCGAACCTTGTTCCATGTGCGCAGGTGCAATTATTTTGTCAAAGATCGAGAATGTTTTTTTCGGGGCATTCGATATGAAATCCGGCGCCTGCGGCAGCGTACTTAACATTACAAATAATAAATCACTGAATCATAAGTCAAATGTTACGGGCGGGATACTTGATGAGAAGTGCAGGGAGATATTAAAGAGCTTTTTTGAGGTGCGAAGAGATTAAGCCTTCTTATTCATAATCAGACTGCTGACATCATTTGAAAGTTTTTTAAATTCAGGGATTGTAACATTTTCCGGTCTTCTTGAAAAATCAAAATCAATTCCGGCAGCATCAATAATGTTTTTTTCAAAAAATTTCCTGAGTGAATTTCTCATTGTCTTTCTCCTTTGCCCGAAACTTTCTCTAACAATATCCTTAAACAATTTCCGGTCAATGATATCCGAAAGATTTTTAATAAATTCCAGTTTTACAATTGAAGAGTGGACATTTGGTTTCGGAAAGAAAGCTGTCGGAGGTACATTGAATAATATTTTCGGGATCGTATGGATCTGAGTCTGAATGGCAAGTATGCCGTAATCCTTTGTATCAGGGGCAGCGGTGAGGCGCTTTGCAACTTCTCTCTGCATCATCAGCACGGCAGAATCAATCCTGTCTCCGGAATCATATAGCCTGAATAAAATTTCCGTTGTAATGTTATATGGGATATTTCCGATAACCTTTATCTTTCCTGAATGTTCATTTGCACTTATATCTTTTTCAAGATCGATCTTCAGGAAGTCTTTATGAATCAGATTTATTTTATTCCCGTATTCCGAATTCAGTTTTTCAAATATGGATCTGTCTATTTCCACTGCATAAAAAAAATCTGAAAGTCCGGAAATATATTTCGTCAGAACTCCTCTTCCGGGACCAATCTCTATAACGGTATCATTCTTTTCTATGCCGAGAGAATTTACGATCTTCTTTGCAATGTTTTCGTCAACAAGGAAGTTCTGACCAAGAAATTTTTTAGGTTTATATATTTCGTATTTTTGTCTTGTTGAGATCAATTTTTATTCGGCAGGTTCGAGCGCCAGCAGTTTAAGATTTTCTTTTTTGAGATCTTCAAAATCAGTCGAAACTTTCTTATAATCACCGTTAAGCCAGAGGCGCGCCTGATCATTATAATTTCTGTGAAGCGGCTGGCCTGACTGTCCTGTCGGAATTATTGACAGGTATGATTTTACATTTGCCATATCAATTATCATTCTCATGGACGGACCAAGATATACATCGAAATTACCTGTCTTTAATGCACCGGAAAAACCATACTCAAGGTTATTTACAGTTGTCCCGTTACCTGCGATCTTAAACGGTCCTATGTTAAGCATTGAGCTTAACGATGGCACTATTCCCAGAGGATGCTTCATCGTGACCTTATGCATATCTCCCCACTGCCAGTTATTCAGATCCTGACCATGCGCCGAGATCAGGGCAGCTACCGCATCATAAAAACTAAGTCTTATAAGCTGAACCTTTGCGAATTCATTTTCAAAAAGAAAGCATGAATTAAGTTTAAGCAGCCTGGCGGTATTTCTTATGGGCACATTTTTAATGTATAAATAATTTTCAAATAATTCTTCTCCCAGTGCATCTTTGTAAAGTCTTTTATAAAGTTCAACTTCAAACTGAGCAAACAATGTTGCCGGAACACTGTTGGCTTTAAATTCATAGTCCCAGTTTCTTAACAGATCAAGATATTTTTTAATATCACTGGTCAGATTTATAGTGTCTCCGAATGCTTCAAAAATATACTTGCAAAAATCCTTTGCCTGAATGCTATAGACATCTCTTTGCATCAGCTTCATTTCATCCTCTGTAACAACTGAATTCGATCTGATCATCTCTTCGATCCTTTCAGCTCTGTAATGCGGCTCGTAAAGGTTTGAAATATAATATTTGTAATTCTTTTGCGGCTTGTTGTTTGCAGTTGCAATAAATCCTTCAATCGGATTGAAGGAAACAGGAAGCTCATTAAAAGGTATGAATCCTGACCAGTATGTATCAGTACCGGAAGGGTAGTAAGCAAGTCCCTCATTTGTAAAATTGTTTCTTACGGGAATAAAACCTGCAGTATGGTATCCGATATTACCTGCCGTATCTGCAAATACAAAATTAAGCGAAGGTACTGCAAAAGTTTTCAACGCATTCTGAAAATCATTCCAGTCGGATGCATTATTAATTTTATAAAAAGTTTCAAGCTCATCGCTGGCTTCAAACCCTGTCCATCTGAAAGTAAGGAGTTCATCAGAATTCCCCGGTCTGAATTTTTGATTATTTATAAATCCCGTCTTCTCGAGATAGGAGATTACAGGTCCGAGCCTGGTTGAATAAACAGTGAAAAGGAATTCGTCAGGCACATCTTTGATTTTTATGCTTTCAGCTGAACTGTCAAGCGGTAAAACTTCGTTTTTGAAAACATATTTTCTTTTGTCTGCCGAATCTTTTTTCAGAATAAAGAAGTCGGTATCGTCACACATAAGATTAGTAATTCCCCAGCTTATTGATTCATTGTGACCTATTGCAACAGCCGGCACACCGGGAATTGAGAATCCGCAAACGCTGTATTCCTTTTTATGATCATAAAAACTTACTTCATACCATTTGGAAGGAGCCATCAGCGCAAGGTGAGGATCGTTAGCCAGAAACGGTTTGCCGCTTTCAGTTTTGCTTCCCGAGATTACCCAGGAGTTGCTGCCGGTGTGTGTTCCTTCCATACCGAAAAAATTTCTGTAACCCAGTGCAATATCAAAATAATTTTTTCCTAATTCAAAAACCGATGTATAATATTTTTCCTGCTGACGGAGACCGCTTTCATAATTAAGACTTATTTTCTTTTTAGCATTAACATCCGTCCTGGATTTTACTGAATCGGATTTGGTTTTATCATTCTCGCTTCTTGTTATGAAAGGCGCATCTTCAGGATAATCCGGAAAAAAATCCGCAGCTTTTTCCATTCCGAATTTTTTTACTATTTCCCCGAACATTACATCAGTATACCAGGAAAAATTCAGTTCCCAGCCCATTAACCTGATCAGCATCAGAGAATGTTCCGGTTTCCACGTATCAGGTTTATAGTTAAGTATATCAAACTCAAGAGGAAGATCTTTCGAATTATTGTCTATGAAACAATTTACTCCTCTGCAGTAAGCATCAAGAACTGATTTTGAGACTGATGAAAGTTTCTGATACTGTTTCTCCGCGTTCTTACTGATCCCTATAGTTCTGAAAAGTATGTCATAATCCAGAACATCCTTGCCGAAAATCTCCGAAAGACGTCCTTCTGCAACTCTTCTTCCCAGATCCATTTGCCATAACCTGTCCTGCGCATGTATGTAACCGAGGGAGAAATACATGTCATTCTCATTGTCTGCAAAGATCTTGCTAACTCCCAGTTCACTCTTGTATATATTGACTTTTTTAGAAATGCCTTTTACTTTCATCGTACCGGATTCTTCATAGAAGGATTTTTTGGTAAGGCTGTTAAAGAGTAGTCCTACCGTAACCAATACTATTATAAGTAAGATCAGTATTCCGAGAATGTTTCTGAGTATTGGGTTCAAGTGTTATTAAAAACTTTGCGGTTAAATTTATTTTGGCTTAAGTTACTCATTACAACTTTCTTTTTATAGAATAAAAAAAGTATACTTTAGAAATGCACTTGGAAATCAATTATGTTTCTCATTTCAATCAATAATAATTATAATTATATTTAACTGATAGTATTGAGTAATTAGTATTGAGTAGTTAGTAGTTAAAAAGTTAACCTTTAAATTTTAATTTTACACACTACACACTACACACTAC
>CAZLOL010000125.1:8786-11087 GCA_964561045.1 uncultured Ignavibacteriaceae bacterium
TACTAACTACTAACAGATATCGGGATGTGGCGCAGCTTGGTAGCGCGCCTCGTTCGGGACGAGGAGGCCGCTGGTTCGAATCCAGTCATCCCGACTAAATCAATTATAAATTACAAATTTTAAATTACAAGTTGAAAAAAAAATCAATACTTGTTTTACTCCTTATTACATTAATTATATTAACAACACAGGTTACTTATTCCCAGAATACCAATTCATCAAAAAATCCTGGTTCTAAAAACATAAAAGAATTTACGGTACTTCACTGGAATGATTTTCATGCGAGAAATCTTCCTTACAGAATTTCCAAAAAAGATTCTGTTACAGGCGAAAGCACTTCTTATTATATCGGCGGAACATCGAACATGCTTGGTTATATAAAGAAGCTCCGGGATAAGAATACGCTTCTTTTAAACGGAGGGGATGATTTTCAGGGGACACCTATTTCGTCAATCACAAAAGGCAAATCACAGATTGAGCTTCTGAATCTTTACGATCTTGATGCCTTTGTAGTCGGCAATCATGAATTTGATTACGGGCAGTATGCACTTGACTCTGCCCTTATGACGGCAAACTTTGATTATTTATCTGCCAATGTTTTTATGAAGGCGGAGAACAGAACTTTCGGAAAGCCTTTCATTATTAAGAAAATAGACGGTATCAGATGCGGTGTCATAGGGCTTACGGCTCTTGATCTTATGACTCTTACCATTCCGAAGAACGTGACTGATATTCAGATGCTTAATACGGATTCAGTAATAACTGCCGGAATTAAATATCTGAAGAAGAAAAAATGCGACGTGATCATTTTGCTTACGCACATAGGAGTTGATAATGATAAAAAACTTGCGAAAAAATTTGCAAAGGATATTGACATAATAATAGGAGGACATTCTCACACGCCGCTGTTTAAACCGGTAATACAGGACGGCGTAATAATTGCTCAGGCGGGATCTTATGCAAGGTGGCTCGGCAAGCTGGATTTTAAAGTTGATATAAAGAAAGATACTGTCATCAGTTACAAAGGCAAGCTTATAGAAACAGTCATGGATTCTGCAGTTTATGATAAAGCTGCGCAGCTCAAGGTAGAAAATATGGTTGCGGCTATTCAGGGTGATCTTCTGAAAGTGATTGGATATCTGAAGACCGACTGGAAGCGCGGTTTTTCAGAGGAAAGCAATCTGGGCCAGTGGGAGGCAGATGCAATCAGGTTAAAGCTCGGAACGGATGTAGCATTGCTGAATTCAGGAGGCATCAGGAAAGATTTGCCGAAAGGCGACATTACAGTCGGTGATATCTGGGAAATAAATCCGTTCGGAAATACCATTATAACTTTTAAAGTCAGCGGAAAGGGTTTAAAGCAGATGATGAAGAACAGCATTAAAAACAGGGTGAATGAAATAAATGAATTAGGGTCAAGTGATATGATCATAGCATCCGGTTTGAATATTGTATATGATTCAAAAAAAGTTCTGAATAATGATGATGATTTTATTCTTAGCTTCAAGGTAAACGGGGAAGATCTGGATGAAGGCAGGCAATATTCAGTATCAACGAATAATTATGTAAGCGCTCAGATAAAAAAATACTTCGGGGAAATAGATGAGGAGTTAAGTTTTTCGGATTCCAATATTATAGACAGGGACTTGTTAATTGAAGCCGTTCAGGAGCAGAAAGAAATAAACTCGGTATTGGAGATCCGCATAGAAGACATTTCAAAACAGGAAATCAAAAATTAAAAACACAGATCGGATAATGGCAGAAAAAAGAACAGTGCATTGCTTAAAGCTGGAGCAGGACTTACCGGGGCTTGATAAACCGCCGATTGCAGGCGAACTCGGACAAAAGATCTATGATAATATTTCCAAACAGGCATTCAAAATGTTCCTTGATCATTTCAAGATGATCGTTAATGAATACAGGCTTGATCTTACTTCGCCTGCTACGGACAAAGTGTTTGAGGATCAGATGAGGGAATTTTTCTTCGGCGGAGGTATAAAGCTGCCGGATGAATATGTTCCGCCTGATGAAAAGACATCTGAGTAAAGAAATATTATCGAAGTAATATTACGAGCATAAAATAATGTTTTAATATTAAAATAAACTGATCTAATTATAAAATTTTTGAATTTTATAAATATGATAATTAAATTTAACAAATTTAAATTTTATTAGATTGATAGTCATTTCTAAAAGTGGTAATTTAGAAACGTTTTTCAGCAAAAAGGACAGGTAGCTCAGTTGGTAGAGCAACGGCCTGAAAAGCCGTGTGTCGCCGGTTCAAGCCCGGCTCTGTCCACT
>CAZLOL010000126.1:0-7602 GCA_964561045.1 uncultured Ignavibacteriaceae bacterium
TCAAGTTTATCAAGTTTGTCAAGTTTATCAAGTTTGTCAAGTTTGTCAAGTTTATCTAGTTTGTAGAGTTTGTAGAGTTTGTAGAGTTTGTAGAGTTCGTTTAATTTCATTGTAATAATTAACTACTAACTACTAACTACTAACTATTAACTACTAACTACTAACTGACCCCAAACTGTTCTTCCTCAGTCGAACCTGCAAGAGCAACCGTTGCAGTATGTCCTGAAGTAATTGCAATCTGAACTTCATCGAAATATCCTGTTCCTACAAATGACTGATGCTTTACAGCTTTGAATCCAAAATCTTTTTCCAGAGAGAATTCAAGTTCCTGTAATCTTGTAAATGCAGTCATCCCAAGTTCCCTGTATTGATGTGCAAGCTCAAACATTGCAGTGTTCAATGCATGGAATCCGGCTAAAGTAATGAACTGATACTTATATCCCAGATCAGCAAGGTCTTCCTGAAATGTTGCTATCTGAGCATCATTTAAATTTCTTTTCCAGTTGAATGACGGAGAACAGTTGTATGCCAGCATCTTGCCCGGAAACTTTTCATGAATTCCTCTTGCAAATTCCTTTGCTTCAATTATGTCAGGATGCGCTGTCTCACACCAGATTAGATCTGCATAAGGCGCATAGGCAAGTCCCCTAGCAATCGCACAGTCAAGTCCGCCTTTAATTCTGTAGAATCCTTCTTCTGTTCTTTCTCCGTGTATGAAAATATGATCTCTTTCGTCAATATCACTTGTCATTAAGTGAGCGCTGTTTGCATCTGTTCTTGCTATAAGAACAGTAGGCACTCCCATGATATCTGCAGCAAGCCTTGCCGATACGAGAGTATTTATAAATTCTCTTGTAGATACCAGAACCTTTCCTCCGAGATGTCCGCATTTTTTTGCAGAACTAAGCTGATCTTCAAAGTGAACGCCTGCAGCTCCGGCTTCTATCATTGCTTTCATAAGTTCAAACACATTCAGCGTTCCCCCGAATCCTGCCTCCGCATCAGCAACAATCGGCGCAAACCAGTAAACATCATCATGACCTTCCATATGTGAGATCTGATCTGCTCTTATGAAAGCATTATTTATCCTCTTAACTACAGCCGGAACACTGTCAGCTGGATATAAACTCTGATCAGGATATGTATGACGCGCATTATTAGCATCTGCGGCAACCTGCCAGCCGCTGAGATAGATTGACTTCAGACCTGCCTGTACCTGCTGTACCGCCTGATTGCCCGTTAATGCTCCTAATGCTCTTATAAATTTTTCTTTCTTTAACAGTTCCCATAATCTCTCTGCTCCAATCCGGGCCAGTGTATGATCTATCTGAACTGATCCGCGGAGTTTATAAACCTCATCAGCAGGATATGGTCTCTTTATTCCTTTCCATCTTGAATCTGCTTCCCATGATTCTTTGATTTCTTTGATTTCTTTTTTCTTTGTGTGCATGATATTTTGTTTTTAGGTTTTGATTAAATTTTTTCATAAGCTTCCAGTGTAAGGAACTCATCAAATTGTTTGTCTTCCGTAAGTTTATTCATGAGTTCCAGTGCTGTCCGGTATTTCCCCTGTTCGAACTTTTCATCGCCGACCATTTTTCTGATTTTTTCAAGCTCTTCTACTGCAAATTTATGATACAATTCCAGTGTAACTTTTCTTCCGTCTGATAATCTTCCGTTATCATGATTAATCCACTGCCAGAGCTGAGCACGGGATATTTCTGCCGTTGCTGCATCTTCCATCAGATTGTAGATAGGAACGCAGCCGTTACCATTCAGCCACGCTTCGAGATACTGTACTGCTACGTTTATATTGTGTCGAAATCCGATTTCAGTGATTTCGCCTTTAGGAATTTCAAGGAGGTCTTTCGATGTAACAATTACATCATCTCTCTTATTATTTATTTGATTTGCTTCGGGCATTAATCTGTCAAAGACATCTTTCGCGATCTGAATGAGCCCCGGGTGAGCTACCCACGTTCCGTCATGACCGTCTCCTGCCTCTCGCTCTTTATCTGCTTTTACTTTAGAAAGAGCTTCTTCATTTGCCTGAGGATTATTTTTAATTGGGATCTGCGCTGCCATTCCTCCCATAGCATGTATTCCTCTTTTGTGACAGGTTTTAATTACAAGCTGAGAATATGATCGCAGAAAGTGAGTTGTCATTGTAACGAGACTTCTGTCGGGAAGTACAAAGTCATTAAAGCTGCTGAACTTTTTTATAAAGCTGAATATATAATCCCATCTCCCGCAATTCAATCCCGCTGAATGCTCCCGCAGTTCATATAGAATTTCATCCATTTCAAATGCAGCTAGTATTGTTTCTATCAATACAGTCGCCCTTATAGTTCCACGCGGAATTTCCATTTCATCCTGCACCATATTAAAAACATCATTCCATAATCGTGCTTCCTGATGATTTTCCAGTTTAGGTAAATAAAAATAAGGACCGCTTCCCTTACTGATTAATTTTTTTGCATTATGAAAAAAGTATAATCCAAAATCAAACAATGAAGCGCTGAATGGCTCTCCGTCAAGCAAAACATTCTTCTCTATCAGATGCCAGCCCCGGGGACGTACCATAAGGGTTGAAGTCTTTGCGTTAAGATTGTATTCTTTGCCTTCAGGACTTTTATATGATATTGTACCATCGATTGCATCACGTAAATTTATCTGCCCTTCTATATTGTTATCAAAAGTTGGAGAGTTTGAATCTTCAAAGTCTGCCATGAAAACGTTTGCGCCGGAGTTCAGAGCGTTGATTATCATCTTCCTGTCAACAGGTCCGGTAATTTCTACACGCCTGTCAATCAGATCTTCAGGTATCCTTGCAACTTTCCAATCCGAATCCCTTATTGCTTTTGTCTCCTGAAGGAAGTCCGGAAATTTTCCTTTCTCAATCTGCTTCTGAACCGCCTTTCGGTTCTCCAGCAATTCCTTTCTCCTGTTACCAAATGCTCTTTCAAGTTTAGAAATAAAATTCAGGGCTTCATCTGTTAGTATCTCATTATAGTTATCCTTAATTTTGCCAATAACCTGCAAATTTGCATGCATCAATTGAATTGTTTAAAATTTGAAAATAAATAATTTGGGGAGTGATTATAAGAAAATTCATCTTAAGAAATATCAGAACGTGAGACAAATTTGTTTATGTAATATACTATTCACTAAAGGAATTTTCACGTTTAAAAATAATACTGTTTATTTCAAATCAGGTTTTAAACTCTTTTTGTCAAATACTCAGCTTTGTAATATTTTGGAAAATGCTTTCCCGGAAATCATGAATGGAATGTTTGAATGAATTTTGTGTCCGGCAGTCGTAATTTGAAAAAAGGTTTGAGCTTATTAAATTTATAACATAATGTTTTCGAATTATATAAACGATAATATTGTTCTTGAAAATCACATACTATTCTTTTATTATTGTTCAACTTTTAACCAAGACATTATGAAAAATAGTTATTGATTCCTAATAACTAAAACATAGAAAATGAAAAACTTAAAATCTGTTGTTCTAGCCATTGCTCTTTTAATAATTTTTTCTTCGAATAATACATACTCACAAAGCAATACCATTTATAATTTTTTAAAACTTGACGTAGGAGCACGATCTTCTGCCCTTGGAGGAAGTTATATCACCGGAACAAATGATATAAATTCAATTTTCTATAATCCTGCTGCCCTTTCTACCCTTACTTCAAAACAGGCTTCTATTGGTTTTTTTAAGTACCTTCTTGATATAAATTCAGGAAATATATCTTTTGGTCAGAGATACAAAGATGCGGGATATTTTGGCGCAGGGATCAGATATATAAATTACGGAAGCTTTGACGGTTACAATGAACAGTCAGTCAATACCGGTACATTCAGTGCGAATGATCTTGCTTTATCATTGGGATACTCAAACGTTTATGCTAATAATTTTCACTACGGTTTAAATCTTAAGTTCATATATTCGAAAATCGGCGAATTTTCTTCGACCGCGCTGGCTGCAGATCTTGGATTGCTGTATAATATCAAAGAAACAAACTGGGATTTTGGTTTAAGTTTATTGAATGCAGGATTTCAGTTGTCGGAATACGGCGCAACTTCAGAAGATTTGCCGCTTGATCTTAGCATAGGTGTCAGCAAAAAGCTTGAGCACTTGCCGCTTAGAGTTTATCTGGAATTTGCTGATCTTACAGCAGATACCGATAATTTTTTTGATAATTTTCAGAATCTGTCAATAGGGGGTGATTTCAGTTTAAGTGATTATGTTAATTTCAGAATCGGATACAATAATGCCCAGAGACAGGATCTTGAAACAGGTAGTTCGCTTGGTATTGCAGGATTCTCCACAGGTCTTGGAGTAAAATTTTTAGATGATTATACTCTTGACTATGCCTTTAATTCTCTTGGAAATGTTGGATCTACTCAAAGACTTGATCTGAATATTATAATAAAATAAATAAGAATTATAATTTAAGAAAAACCGGTATCTGAATTCAGATACCGGTTTTTTTATAATTAATGTCTGCTGCTTAGATAATTAAGAATAATTATACTTAAAACTATTTAAACTCTTAAAAAAATTTCTAAAAAAATTAAAATAATTTAAACTTTAATAGAAACATTTTGTTATGAATATTGCCGGTGCTAGCCGGCAAATGTTCTTTCATATTTGTTCTTCCTTTAATTGGCCCTGCAATAGTTCTTTTTATTGCAGGGTTTTTTATTTATCCCAAAATAGAAACAGAATATTTTAAAATATAATAGGTTAAAGAATCCTGAATGTTTTGAAAACAGCATAATATAACAAAAAGGACAGACCGGAAAGTCTGCCCTAAATGATCTATTGATTAGAATTACGGAGAGCTAAAAACATACTGCTGAATAGAGATTTATTCTAAAAAATATTCAGCTTTATGCCTTTGGTTCTGATGTTTTTAGTAAGTTTTTCAATTTCACTGAGCGTTTTATTCATGTTATTAAAGAATTGATCGTCAGTTAAGAACTTGCCTATTCCTTTATCCTTATTCTGAATTTCTGATACAACTATATTCAGATTGCTTACTAGTGTATCTACCGACGTAGTAAGTGTCTGAATTTCCTGCAGCGTATTTTTCAGCTCCCTGCTGTTGTCTCCGACTGCTACATCAACATTTCCTACGGTGCTTTCAAGGCTTGTTGTGATCCTGTTAATGCCATTCCGGCTATCGTTAACAAGAGAATTCAGGTTGCTGGATGAAACAGCCAGATTTGATAATGTTGTTTTTAAATTAGATTTTAAGTTTCCGTCTCCGACAATATCATTAACATTAAGAATCACTTTGTTAAGATTATCCGCAGATGTTTTGAAATCACCTAACAGACTTTTTACATCTTTTGTAATATCATCAAAAGATTTAAGCAAAGAGGCAAAATCTGCTCCGGAGTTTCCACGCAGGGGCAGGTCTGAATTAATCTGTTCTGTGCTTTTTCCGGGTTCGAGGTATAGTACTTTACCGCCGGTTAGTTCAGTCGCCGCAACATATATATCGTAATCTTTTTTGATCTTAATGCTTTTGTCTATGCTGAACTTTATCATAACTGAATCTCCTACAAGCTCTATCTTATCTATCTTTCCCTTTCTGACTCCGTTTACACTTACCATATCTCCTTCATTCAAACCGCTTACTTTCGGGAAAAAGACTGTATATTCCTGCAGTTCCATATTTGCAGAAAATCCCTTTGCCCAGAATATTGTAATTAATACTATTAATGTTGCAATTAATACAAATAATCCTACTTTAAATTCACCAAATTTATTGCTTGCCATATATTAAATTAATTTTGATATATTCAGTACTTTATATTTTATTACGCCATCAGGCACATGAACTTCTACTATTTCATTTTTCTTCTTTCCGAGTAAAGCCTTTCCTATAGGCGAAGTTACAGAGATCTTATCCATTTCAAAATCTGCTTCTTCAGGCGAAACAAGTGAAAAAGTAATTTCCTCTTTTAATTTTACATCAAGTACTTTCACAACGGATAATATGTAAACCTCATTTTCAGGCATGTCTTCGGGCTTAATTATCTTCACTTTTGAAAGCATTACTTCAAGCTTGCCTATTTTAAATTCATGATGACTTTGAGCTTCCTTGGCTGCATCATATTCCGCATTCTCGCTGAGATCTCCGTGCGCACGCGCTTCAGCAATCTTTTCTGCAATAGCTTTTCTGCCATTTGTCTTTAATTCCTTAAGCTCGTTTTCAATCTCAACTAATCTTGTTTTTGTTAGATATACAACATCTGATGTTTTCATCATAAATTTATTTTTTTTCTGATTTTTTTTGGATTTTTTTTAAAATTCTGTGATTTAATCAAGAGCAAATGCCCTAATTTTTCTTTTTTTGTTATAAGATAATTTTCATTTGAAGGGTTGGATTCTATTTCAATGGGTACCCTTTCTACAATTTCCAGTCCGTATGCATTAAGTCCTATTATTTTTTTCGGATTGTTGGTCATAAGTCTCATTTTCCTCACCCCGAGATCTCTTAATATCTGCGCTCCTATGCCGTAATCCCTTAGATCAGGTTTAAATCCCAGCTCAATGTTCGCCTCAACTGTATCCATTCCGTTTTCCTGCAGTTCATATGCTTTGAGCTTATTATGAAGTCCTATTCCTCTTCCTTCCTGTCTCATATAAAGCACTACTCCGTTCCCGTTATCTTCTATCATCTTCAAAGATTGAAGAAGCTGAGCTCTGCAGTCGCATTTTAATGACCCGAATACATCTCCGGTAAGACATTCGGAATGTACTCGCACCAGTACAGGTTTGCTTGAATCTATTTTTCCTTTTACAATTGCTATGTGTTCCTTTGAATCAACCTTGCTTTTGTACAGCACTATCTTGAATTTTCCGAATTCACTCGGCAAATTAGTATCTACAAGTCTCTCTATAAGCTTTTCTTTATGCAGTCTGTAATGTATCAGGTCCTTAATTGATATTATCTTCAGATCAAATTTTTCCGCTATCTCAAAAAGATCCGGAAGTCTCGCCATCTCTCCGTTATCCTTCATTACTTCACATAATACACCTGCAGGATAATGACCTGCTAATTTCGCAAGATCAACAGTTGCTTCCGTATGACCTGCTCTCCTCAATACTCCTCCCGGAGCTGACTTAAGCGGAAATATATGTCCCGGTCTTCCGAGATCCTCTGGCTTAGTGTTACTGTCTATAAGCGAAAGGATTGTTTTGTTTCTGTCAAAGGCAGATATGCCTGTCGTTGTATCATACTTGTAATCAACACTGATGGTAAAAGGTGTCTCATGCAAAGAAGTATTATTGCTTGTCATCATGTTAAGATCAAGATCTGTTAGTCTCTGATCCTCCATTGGCACGCAGATCAAACCTCTTCCGTTCTTGGACAGGAAATTTACCAGTTCAGGCGTTGACTTCTCAGCAGAGAATATCATGTCGCCTTCATTCTCCCGGTCTTCATCATCCACTACTATTAATATCTTTCCTTTTCTGAAATCAGATACCGCCGACTCTATCGAACTTAATTTATACTTGCTGCTCTTTTCTTTCAACATTTTACTATATTCTTTATAATATTAACTACCAACTATCAA
>CAZLOL010000126.1:7702-9354 GCA_964561045.1 uncultured Ignavibacteriaceae bacterium
TAACTATCCCCCTAACATCGACTTCTTCTCCGGCTCGATATCAGTTACACCTACTATTGTCGATATTGCAGAACGCTCCATTTTTAGTTTTACGTTATCAGCTACTTTTACAAGCAGCGTCTTTTCTTCTATGCCTTCTACTGTTCCGTGTAATCCACCGGCAGTTATAACTTTGTCTCCCTTTTTAATTGACTCAAGCAGTCTGGCTCTTTCTTTCTGCCTTTTTTGCTGAGGTCTTAAAATTAAAAAGTAAAATATTACAATTATCAGTAAGAAAGGTACGATAGATGACAATATCGATTCCATTCCACCCGGCGCTTGTTGTAAATATATTGGATTCATTTGATTTTAGATTTTAGATTTATGATTTAAGTTTTGTTTTGCTTTTCTTTTGCTTTTAAATATATTTTTTACTCTTTGATTCCTATTTTTTAATATTTTTTTTGCTAATTGATTTAAAATATCTCACTACTAACTACTAACTACTTAATATTTAACGAAGATATGTCTCCAAAAAACCCTTCTTAAATTCTTTAAACGTACCTTTATTTATCGAAGCCCTGATTTTCTTCATCAGATCAAGATAAAACCCTACATTATGTATTGTAGCCAACTGAACTCCAAGTATTTCCTTTGCAATAAAAAGATGTCTTATATACGCAAGAGAAAAATTTTCCGAAGTATATGTCCTGCATTCTACATCCGGAGAGTTAAAATTATTCTTATACTTTGCGCTTTTAATATTGATCTCGCCGTTTGTGGTGAACAATCTTCCGTGTCTGGCATTTCTTGTCGGCATTACGCAGTCAAACATGTCTATCCCTCTTTCCACGCATTCCAGCAGATCCTGCGGAGTGCCGACTCCCATCAGATATCTTGGTTTATCTTTCGGAAGAAGATCGGTCGAAAGATCAACTGTATCATACATCAGAGAACTTTCCTCTCCTACTGCCAGCCCGCCTATGGCGTGACCGTCAAAATCAGTCTCAATGAGTTCTTCAATGCTTTTTTTCCTGAGATCAGGAAAAGTACTTCCCTGACTTATTGAAAACAACTTCTGCGAATGCCCGTAACGATCATTAGAATTTTTAAAATGTTCAAAACATCTTCGCTCCCATCTGGCAGTAAGTGCAATTGATTTTTTTACATCCGGTTTTTCGGACGGATGAGGCAGACATTCATCAAGCGGCATCATTATGTCAGATCCGATAATTCTCTGTATGTCAATGACTTTCTCCGGTGTGAAAAAAAATTTATCACCGTTAAGATGTGATGAGAATGCTACTCCGTCTTCACTGTTTTTATTAAGTTTTGACAGACTGAAGAACTGAAATCCTCCGCTGTCTGTCAGAATACTCCTGTTCCAGTTCATGAATCTGTGCAGCCCTCCGGCATTTTCAAGAACTTCGGTTCCCGGTCTGAGAAACAAATGATATGTATTTCCCAGAATTATCCTTGTATCAAACTCATCAAGTTCACGATGTTCAATTGCTTTCACTGCTCCTAAAGTTCCGACAGGCATAAATACAGGAGTCTCGATTTCCGAATGTTCCGTCTTTATTAAACCGCATCTTGCCTTAATTCCTGATTCATTGCTATTTGAAAGAACCTTAAAAAACTTTTCCATTGTCAATTGTCTAACGTTAATCGTT
>CAZLOL010000126.1:9454-11067 GCA_964561045.1 uncultured Ignavibacteriaceae bacterium
ATTTGAAAGAACCTTAAAAAACTTTTCCATTGTCAATTGTCTAACGTTAATCGTTATTCGTTAATCGTTATTCGTTAATCGTTATTCGTTAATCGTTAATCGTTATTCGTTATTCGTTATTCGTTTTTCGTTAATCGTTATTCGTTAATCGTTATTCGTTAATTGTTAATTGTTAATTTTTATTCGCTATTCGTTATTTTTTTATTCATTTATAACTACTAATATGTAATTCGCAACTCGTAATTTGTAATTTGTAATTTGTAACTTGTAACTTGTAACTCGCAACTTGTAATTTGTAATTTGTAATTTGTAACTACCTCACCGCTTCCCACTTACTTGAAATAGATTTTTTAAACAAAAAAACAGAGACTGAATTTTTTGTCCAGTCCCATATAACTTTTAAATAACCGTATTTTCTGTATCTTCTCGGAGATTCATACACCAGTAAATCTCTTCTGAATTTTATCTTTCCTGTCTTTCTTATCCTGCTGTACAGGTCAAAGTCCTCGCCTGCAGCCAGTGTCTCATCGTATCCGCCGGACCTGAGAAAATTTTCCTGTCTTATAATGTGACATTCTCCCCTTCCCATCCCAATAAAAAACTTATTCAGCAGAGCGACATAATAATTATAGTATCCGTGAAACAGCTTATCGGATAGCTTCTCCTCTTCAGGAAAAACTTCTATCCTGCATGCAACAGCAGCTGTACCGTTCTTATCAAACTCCTTTAATATCTCGGAAAAAAAGTAATTTATGTCCTTTATACAGGTATCTGCATTTAAAAAAATAAGAACATCTCTCTGAGAATATTTAGCGCCTGCATTTCTTCCCTGAGAGATGTTCTGCGGAAATTTTTCTTTATGTAAAATTAACCTGTCAGCATATTTTTTTGATATTTCAATTGTGGAGTCTTTACTTCCTCCGTCACTTACTATTACTTCTATATTGTAAGTTTGCTTTATCTCTTCTGTAAACTGACTTAATGACCTTTCTATTAATTTCTCTTCATTAAGTGTCGGAATAATAATGCTTATTCTTTTCTTGTTTTCGAAAAGATCATGCATTAATTAATGCTCTGTATCCGTTTTTATCAAGCGTCTTGATACCGTTTGCTGAGATCCGTACAGTCACCCATCTTTTCTCCTCTTCTATCCAGATCCTTTTCTTCTGTAAATTCGGTAACTGTCTTCTTTTGGATTTATTGTTCGCATGTGATACATTATTTCCGGTCAAAGGTTTCTTACCTGTTACTGCGCAAATTTTTGACATTTCCTTTTTCTCCTTCGGCTATTGTTTATATGGTTTGAATGTTGATTCGTAAACTTTCATGTTTCTGTCCAGAAATTTAAATGTACCTTTTTCTGATTTTATTGTATCTATCATCCTGACATTAATGATCTTTGTCTCCTTATTTGTATCAGGACACATTACCAATAATTCAGACTTCTTTCCCAGTTTACTTGCTTTGTCTGCAAATGTTTGTTGTTTTGCCATGAGTTATTTCTTTTTTAATTTATAAATATACTTTTAACTGTTTAAAAAATAAAGACAGATTTTATACAATGTTCAATGTTCAATGTTCAATGTTCAATGTTCAATGTTCAATGTTCAATG
>CAZLOL010000127.1:0-11054 GCA_964561045.1 uncultured Ignavibacteriaceae bacterium
TGTAACTTGTAACTCGTATCTTGTAACTCGTAACTTGTAACTCGTAACTCGCAACTCGTAACTCGAAACTCGTAACCCGCAACTCTTAACTCGCAACTGCATCAATCAGCACCATCTCGCTCGAGAATCCCGGTCCGAGAGACATCATCAGTCCCTTTCCGGATTTAAATCCTTTTTCTATGAATCTGTCAAGTACATAAAGCACGGTAGCGCTTGACATATTACCGTAATTTTTCAGAACTTCTCTGGTATTATCCATTAAATGAGGATCAATATTCAATGCATCAATATAGGCATTTATAACTTTTATTCCGCCCGGATGTGTTACAAAATTATTGATTTCGTCTATTAATAAATTATGTTTGCTTAAAAATGAAAGTATATCTCCTTTTACATTCTGATTTACAATGTTAGGTATGTCTTTTGAAAAAACTACCTTGAATCCTTCATCCAGTATTTCCCAGCCCATTACATCGAGAGAATCATAATACAGCTTACTCTGCGAATCAAGTATGTTTAATTTAAATTCCGGCTTTCTTGTTTTTTTAAAATTATCTCCTTTGATCAGAACAGCTGCAACACCATCAGAGAATAAACCGGTTGCAATGATATTACTCTTTGAAACATCATTCCTGAGGAAAGTAAGCGAACATAATTCAACTGAAACAACGGCCACAAGCGCATCCGGGTTTGCTTTTGCAATCGTATTCGCCTTGGCGATTCCGGAAACACCTCCGGCACAGCCGAGTCCCCATAACGGATACCTGTTGATATCAGGGTTAAGTCTCATTTTATTTATGATCAACGCATCGATGCCCGGTGTTGATATTCCCGTTGATGTGACAAGCACTATATCAGTAATTTCATTTTTATCAATTCCGGATCTTATCAGGCATTGTTTAATAACTTCAGTTGTATATTCAAGAGACAATTCTATAAAAAGATCATTCCTTTGCTTAAAGGTTTTATGAGAATGGAAATAATCCAGCGGCACGCAAAGATTACGGGAATCTATCATTGCATTGTCAAATGATTCAAGAAGCCGGTTTATATCACTGAATTTATCCGAGAAAGTTTCCTTTGCAAAATTTTTTAGTTCGGACTGTGAACATTTATGCGGAAGATCTGCTTTGTATACTGAAATTATTTCTGGCAATTTGGTTTCCTGTTTTTAAAAAATATAACTCAATTTACGATTCATAAAGTTCAAATTGAATGTATTTAATTGCATTGCCTTACGAAAAAAATCAACTCTGTCCAAAATGTTTTAAAATTGTAATGCACATTTTGATTAAAGTCTGCATTTCATTGATTAAATTTTTGGACGGATGTGGAAAATAATTATAATAATTTTTCTGATATATATTCACATGCGGATTTATTTTCTATGTTAAGCTTTTTATATCATGTTATAAGTTTCCCGAATTAAATCAAATTCTTTATAATAATATTCGACGTTCCGTATATGAATGACTTAACTCAGGTTTCAGCAAATTCTGAATTCATTTTAAATATAATTTCAATAAGATTGTATTTTTATATTTATGTCAATTGCCTATTTTGAGGACAAAATTTAAATTTAAATAAAGTATTATGCCTACAAGACGCGAATTTCTGAAACAATCTGCTTTACTGACAGCCGGAGCGGCAATATCCGGCAACAGCTTTGCATTGAATTTACTTAGTAAACCAAAAGTAATAATTCTCGGAGCCGGCTTTGCAGGTCTGGCTGCCGGGAAGATGCTCGTTGAGAACGGTTATGATGTTACAATACTTGAAGCAAGGAACAGGACGGGAGGAAGAATTTTTTCCTACGATATTGATGAAAAGGATAAACTCGTGATAGAGCTCGGCGCAGAATGGATAGGTCAGTCCCACGAAAGGCTTCTTGAACTCTGTAAGGAACTCAATGTGGAGCTTGAGGATAACCGGTTTAAAGACAGGCTTATTTATGATAATGTTTTTTATAAACCGGGAGAATGGGATTATTCACCTGAATGGAAAGTAAAATTCGAAAAGATACTTAAGGATTACGGCACCATGACAGAGGCTGACAAGAAAGCTCTTGACAAAATGGACTGGTGGAGATTTTTAATGAATAATGATATTCCTCAGAAAGATCTTGATATAAGGGAATACGCTGACAGCACTGACTTCGGGGAATCCATCAGATTCGTATCTGCTTACGCTGCTCTTGCAGAATATGCTGAATCAAGCGATACCAATGAAATGGATTTCAAGGCAAAGGGAGGAAATCAGCAGATTATAAGTGCCTTAGCCGGTAAAGTTGGACTGGACAATATTAAGCTCGGGCATAAGGCTGAATCAGTTAGTTATGGTTCAAAGATAAAAATTCTCTGCACTAACGGCAGCTCTTTTGAATGCGATAAACTCATCTGCACTCTTCCGACTTATTCCATAAGCAAAATCAAATGGGATCCGCTTCTGCCTGCCGATAAGAGGAATGCCATAAATGAACTTCAGTACTGCAGGATCAACAAGTCTGCTACTCTCTTCAGCGAAAGATTCTGGAATGATGAATCATTCAGCATTATTACTGATACTTTCTCTCATTACTTTTACCACGCTACTAAAAATCAGAATAATCCGAAAGGCGTGCTGATCTCCTATGCTATCGGAGATAAAGCAGATATCATTTCCAGACTTAGTATTGAAGCCAGACAAAAAGCCGTAGCTGATTCTCTTAATGTTGCGTTCGGTGACGTGAGTAATTTAATGATTACCAATGTAAACTATTACTGGGGGACCGATGATTACTCGAAAGGAGCTTACGCACTTTATGGTAAAGGACAATGGTTTACTGTAATGCCCGTGCTAAAGGAAAAAGTAAGCAGTATTTATTTCGCCGGAGAGCACGTTGCGGAATGGCAGGGTTTCATGGAAGGCGCAATCAATACCGGCGAAGAAGCCGCAAAAGAAATAATGAGCTGATTTGAAAGATACTGATTACAATATCTTTATCGTAGCCGGCGAATCTTCCGGGGACATGCATGCAGCTTCTCTGATAAAAGAGATCAGGCTGCAGAATAAAAATATTTCTTTTACCGGAATAGGCGGACCGGAAATGAAAAAACAAAATGCAAAGCTGCTTTATGATATCAGCCAGGTGAACTTCATCGGATTTTCGTCCGTCATCAGAAATATAAAAAAGATCAAATCCATTCTCGATAACTGCATCACACAGGTAAAGGAATTAAATCCGGAAGCAGTTATTCTCGTTGACTATCCGGGATTCAATCTGAAGCTGATTACCGGCATCAGGAAATTTTATAAAGGTAAAATAATTTATTATATTTCTCCGCAGCTCTGGGCCTGGCATAAAAGCAGGGTAAAGATAATTAAAAAATATGTTGACCTGATGATAGTGGTCTTTCCGTTTGAAGTGGATTTTTACCGGAAAGAAAACATAAACGCTTTGTATGCCGGACATCCGCTTATAAAAAAAATAGACGGGTTTCTTAAAGATAACCGTAAGATACCATCTGACAAAATAAAGATTAGCATCCTTCCCGGCAGCAGAAAGGATGAAATAGAAAGAATGATGCCGGTTCTCATTAAAGCTGCGGAATTATTCAGGAAAGAATTTGACTGTGAAATAAATTTCATCTGCTCGCCGAATTTTGATGAATCTTATTTCAGGAAATTCATTAAAGACAATGATTTCAATCTCATTCACGACATCAATAACACTGATCTTAATTACAGGACAATTTTGAATTCAGACCTTGTGATAACCAAATCAGGCACATCTACCATGGAATGCGCTCTGATAGGAACTCCCTTTTGCGTGGTCTATAAGACAGGCGAATTAAACTATTCAATCGGAAAGCGACTGGTGAAAGTTGATCATATTGCAATGGTGAATATTCTTCTGAAGAAAAGAGCCGTACAGGAATTTCTTCAGAGTGAAATGACTCCCGGAAATATTTTTAAAGAAGGTAAAAAGATAATCACGGATAAGAGTTATGCAGATAAGATGAAATCAGATTTCAAACTTCTCCGGCAGGTGCTGTCAGATACAGATGCCTCTAAAAATGCTGCGGAAATCATTGTGAACTTTCTTAATTCAGCTAAAAATTGAACATATATTTTAAAAAGTTCGGGCTTAAATTCTTGCCTTCTTTAATTAACCTTCTTATAACAACTCTCAGAATTAATATTCATAATAAACCCCCGGAAGATAAAAATTACATATTCATATTCTGGCATTCTCAGATGCTGCTTGGGTGGTGGCTTTTTAAAGGCAGAAAATCTGCAGCGCTTGTTTCCAAAAGCAAGGACGGTGATATACTGAACAGAATATTATTAAAATGGAATTATAAAGTTGTAAGAGGTTCAAGTTCAAAAGGAGGAAAAGAAGCCATTGATGTTATATCAGAACTTGTGAATAAAAACAATTCCGCAGTTATAACTCCTGACGGACCCCGCGGTCCGGCAAAGGAAATAAAGAACGGAGCTTTGATAATTTCCAACAAAAGCGGCTTGCCTGTCATTCCGGTAAAGATTATTTACAGGAGGAAAAAAGTTTTAATAAAAAGCTGGGATAAGTTTGAGATCCCGCTACCTTTTTCTGTATGCGAAGTTTATTTCGGAAAAGAATATATATATGAGAAATATCTGCCGGAGAATGAGCTGACAGAACTTAAAAAAGAAATTTCAAATGATATGTAAGTGAATATATAATAGTATGATCATAATCAGAATTCTGCTTATACCGTTTTCATTGATTTATTCCTCCGTAATATTTTTAAGGAATAAATTATATGACTACGGAGTATTCAGGTCATATAAAATTTCTAAGCCGGTAATTTCGATTGGCAACATTACAACGGGAGGGACGGGAAAAACACCTCTTGTGATTTTACTCTCGGATTATTTTCTAAGCAAAGGGAAAAAGGTCGGTATTATTTCACGAGGATATAAAAGAAGTTCCAAAGAACCTGTTCTTGTCTGTGACGGAATAAATATTAATGAAAACACAACGGAAGCAGGAGATGAACTGATAATGACCGCAAACGAACTTATGAAGAAATTCAAAGGCAGCTTTTTTATTGCCGCAGACAGTAACAGAGTGCAGGCGGCTGAATTTCTCATCAGCAGATTTGATCCGGATGTTATAATTCTTGATGACGGCTTTCAGCACAGAAGGATCAGGAGGGATCTTGATATTGTACTTATAGATTCTCATAATTTAATTAATAACAGGTTTCTTTATGATTTTACTTTACCATCAGGCATACTCAGAGAAAGCTTTGATAACCTCCGCAGAGCAGATTTTATCTTACAAAACAACAAGCATGAAGAATTGAAGGAAATCCCGGCTTTGAAGATCTTTAAGAAAGAAATTTTTTTAATGAGATATAAATCGGAATATTTTATAGATAATAAAAATGTTATTTTGAATCCTAAAGAACGAATTGCAATAATATTTTCCGGAATTGCCGATGATGAGTCTTTTATAGATATGATCAAATCCGGAGGCATAAGAATTAAGGAAACAATGAAATTCTCCGACCATCATAATTACACCGAATCTGAAATTGAATTTCTAAAAAAAAGATGTACAGGTGAAGAGATCTACATTACCACTGAAAAGGATTTCGTAAAAATCAGGCACTTCACCGGATTCATTGATAATTATCAGGTTTATTATTTAAAAATGAAGGCTGAATTAAACTCAGACAGTGATTTACTGTACCGTAAACTTGATGAAATTTTAATATGATAATAGGTTTAAGCAGAACAGAGAGAAAATTTGACAGATACAAGGAGTGGCTTGATCACAACAAAATAAATTATAAAGTACTTGATTTTGATCAGCACGAATCCGATCTGACAAAGATAGATGAATGCAGCGGTCTGATACTTACAGGCGGCGTTGACATATATCCGGAAATCTATTGTGACTGGGATACGGTTGAAACAAAGGGGACATATCTTCCTGAGCGGGATGGATTTGAATTAAAAGTGCTTGAGAAAGCAATAGCAAATAAAATTCCCGTGCTCGGGATCTGCAGAGGATGTCAGCTCATGAATGTATATTTCAGAGGGAGCCTGATATTTGACATTGAGGAGATCAGGAATGTAAACCACTGCAAAATAGCTGCGGATGAAGACCGTCTTCATAAAGTAAATATCATAAAGGAATCATTGTTATTCGAAATTATAAATAAAGAGACTGTGACCGTCAACAGCTCTCATCACCAGTCGGTAGACAGGCTCGGAGAAGGGCTTATGATGAGCGCTAAATCAGATGACGGGATTGTTGAAGCGATAGAATATGCCGATAAAACAGATAAGCCTTTCTTTATTGGAGTTCAGTGGCATCCTGAAAGATTCATAGATCTTTCAAAGCCTGCATCAAAGAATATTTTAGATAGATTTATTTCCGAATGCAAACACATTACAGTCAAATGAGAATAACTTCAGTTTTAATATTCTTACTCTGTCTGATCTTCTTTTCATGCACGGCATCTGAAACTGTAAGGGATTCTGATATTACTTTTGAAGTTCTGAAGAAAAAAGTGAATGAGAATTCCATGAAGCTGAAAACTCTTGATGCCGACGGAGAAATATCAATAGACTCTCCTGAACTGAGCAATTCAGGAGCTATTACAGTGAGCATAAATAAACCGGACAGTGTATTTACAAAGCTGGAAGGTCCGTTCGGAATTGATGTTGCAGATCTGCTGATCACGAGAGATAATTTTATTTATTACAAACCTATGGATAATACTGTAATAAAAGGTCCGTCCAATTCTCATTACCTGGGTATTATCATGAAGATAAAAGTCGATTTTGATGATATAATAAATGCATTCTCAGGCAAATATATTTTCAGCGATGACAAATATACAGGAGCTGAGATATCCATGGTTGGCAGGAATTATCTTGTTACAATGAAGAAGGATACTGAAATAAAGAAATTCTGGATAGATCCCGAGAATTATTACGTGATAAAATTAGGATCGTATGAACTTAACGGCGATACAAAGATCGAAATAATGTATGAGAATTTCTATGAACGTGACGGAATTCATTTCCCTAAGAACATTACCATTACCCGTCCTAAAGAAAAGCAGAATATCTGGCTGACTTATTCAAAGGAAGAGTTTAATAAGAACAAGCTTACTTTCAGATTAAGGATCCCTAAAAGCGCTAAACAGGTAATATGGAATGGAAACTAATGCTAAATATGAAAGCTATTCTGTCTCTGTAATTCTCACACTTTTCAACAGCCGTCAAACATACAGCAGGGCTTTGACTTCTCTGATGAATCAAACATTCAGGGAGTTTGAACTGATAATAGTAGATGACGGAAGTTCTGACGGTACAGAAGAAGATTTATTTCCTGATTTAAAGCTGAATAATAATTTCAAATACATCAGACACTCTAACCGTAAACATCCGCTTTCACTTAACACGGGAATAATTAATTCAACCGGAAAATACATTACATTTCTCGATTCTGATGATGAGTATAACAGCGATCATCTGAAAGAAAGAGTTGAGCTGATGAATTCACATCCTGAAGTTGATCTATTGCATTCTCCTGCAACTATAATCGGAGAAGAAAAAGATATGTTTGTTCCTGATGCAAAGGATCCAACTAAACTGATCCATCTGAAAGACTGTATAATTGGAGGAACATTTTTCGGCAGGAGAAAAGTATTTGAAGAACTTCATGGATTCAGAAATGTCTATTCACATGATTCGGATTTCTTTGAAAGAGCAAAAGAAAAATTCAACATATTGAAATTTGATTCTCCCAGCTATGTTTATTTCAGGAATAATCCTGACAGCGTAATCAACAGATTGAAGAAGGAAGTTTCCGGATTATGAATAATACGAAAGATGAACTTTTAATTTCCGAATGCATAGGTCTCGCTAAAAAAGGCAGAGGTTCTGTTTCACCAAATCCTCTGGTAGGCTGCATAATACTGAAAGACGGAATTGTCATAGGCAAAGGATTTCATAAGAAATACGGTGAGGCACATGCTGAAGTCAATGCGGTCAATGATGCTAAGAAAAAAGGATTTGATCTGAAAGGAGCTGTTGTATATGTCAATCTTGAGCCGTGTTCGCATACAGGTAATACCTCTCCGTGCGCCGAACTGCTCATTAAAGAAAAAGTGGGAAAAGTAATTATAGGCATGAAAGATCCTTTCGAGAAGGTTAACGGAAAAGGAATTAAAAAACTTAAGGAAGCGGGTATTGAAGTTACTTCAGGGATCCTCGAAAAGGAATGCAAGGAGCTGAATAAATTTTTCATTAAATTCGTTACGAAAAAGCTTCCTTATGTAAGCTTAAAGATTGCACAAAGCATAGACGGCAGGATAGCACTGAATAATTATAAATCACAATGGATCACAGGAGAAGCTTCCCGGAAATACGTTCATAAATTAAGAAGTGAATATGACGTCGTACTCATTGGCAAGAATACTGCCAAATATGATAATCCTTCATTAACCGTCAGGGATGTAAGAGGAAGGACACCATACAGGATAGTTATAGATAAAGACTCAACTCTTCCTGAAAATTTAAAATTATTTACCGACAGCGATAGAAGCAAAACATTTGTACTGACAGGCATATCAAAAAAATCGGTTACGGAAATTTATTCTAAGAATATAATCAGAGTCAGGGAAAAGGATCAGAAGTTAGTGATCAAAGATATGCTCAAGAAACTTTATCACATGAACATTTCAAGCGTGCTTGTGGAAGGCGGAGCGAATCTTTATTCTCAATTTGCAAAAACAGGGATGTTTGATGATATATTTTTATTCATCGCACCTAAAATTATAGGAAAAGGTATTTCTTCATTTAATGATCTTGAAATAACAAAACTGAGTGAAGCAAAAAATCTGAAGTTAAATTATATAAAACTATTTGAAAAAGATCTTTTAATTAATTACAAATTATGTTCACAGGAATAGTACAGGATACAGGTAAAGTGATCAGTAAGATCTCTAAAGGAGACAGTCTGAAGTTTTTTGTAGAACCCTCAAAGAAAAATTATCTTAAAGATATAAAGCAGGGCGATAGTATTTCAATAAACGGCGCTTGCATGACAGTAGTTAGTAAAAATCAAAACAAATTTGAGTTTACTACCATTAAAGAATCTTTAGGCAAAACTAACTTAAGTTCATTAAAGTTAAAGGACTTAGTGAATCTTGAGAAAGCCATGACTTTAAACAGCCGCCTGGATGGGCATATTGTTCAGGGACACGTAGATACGACAGGCATTATTAAAAAAATAGTCACCTTAAAGGACAGCTGGGAGTATTTCATCGAATTTCCGGTTAAATTCAGTTGCTACGTTATTTACGTTGGGTCAATTTCAGTTAATGGAGTCAGCCTCACGGTTGCTCAGATTGTCAGTGATAACAGCAAAAAGACGCTAATAAAAGTGGCTATAATCCCTCATACTTTCGAAGTTACCAATTTTAAGGATCTGAAAGTAAATGATGCAGTGAATATTGAGTTCGATATGCTTGGAAAATATGTTAACCGGATCTTTAAGAAGAAAAAGAAAAAGAATAAGAGTAATTAAAACAAAACCGGCAGCTAATAAATTAACTGCCGATTATTTTATATTTAGAGATAAATAAAAGATAAATTCTTAAACAGAATTCATACAGGTATAAACTTGACAAACTTTACAAACTTTATGAACTTTACAAACTTTATGAACTTTACAAACTACTTTGTCGCTTCCTGTTTATTGATCTTTATCTTTTGATCCTGATAAGCTTTCTTATCATAGATCTTTATTGACATATCAATGCATTCATTTGCTTTATCTATGTTTTTATTCTGCAGATACAGATCTGACATAATAAAATATGCACTTGCTTCATTTACAGTTCCATTTACATAAAGCAGACATTTTTCCAGAGTTTTTATAGCCTGATCTCTCTCATCTTTCGTGGACTTTTCATTCTTCATAGTCTGATAACCTAAGCCCAGAAGATATCCACCGTAACTCTGCATTAGATCAAAATCATTTTTCCCGAATTTTGAAAACGCCTCATCATAGATCTTTTCAGTCTCCTTATTATCACCTTTTTCAGCATAATATCCTGCCAGATTTAAATATGCGTCTTTTACTTTTTCACTGTTGGGATATTCACTGATAAGAGACTGTATTGTAACAGGATCTTCCTTTACATAAGCAAGCATGAATTTCGCATCATCAGTATAACCTTTATCATTCCCCGGATCGGTTGAAATGGTTTTCTCCAGATAAACTTTCACATCGCCTTCAAGTCCGTTTGAAGAAATTTTTTCTGCCATTAAATAATTAGCAACAGGATCAGAAGGATTGTCTGCAAGCATTTTTGTTATTGCGCCGAAAGTGTTTACTCCGTTATTGTAATCCTTCATTTTCACAAGGAACTGTTCTGCCGGAAGATATCCGTATATTCTGTCTATCTCTGTCCCGTCACTGTTTGCAAATACAATTGTCGGGAAACCTTTTACTCCGTACTTCTTTGCAAGATCAGGTCCTTCTCCTTTTTCAGCGTCGATCTTCCAGTTGATCTGATGCTCATTAGCAAAAGCATATACATCTGAATTAGTATATACCTTTCTGTCAGTCTCTACGCACCATTTGCACCAGTCAGTTACAAAATCGATCATAATGATCTTATTCTGCTGCTTTGCCATATCAAGAATCTCCTGATATGATCCTTTTGCAAAATTTACTTCCTCAGCATACGAAGTTTTTGTAATAATTACTATAAATGCTATTAAAAGACATTTTAAAATTGTTTTCATTTTAATCTCCTTATTGAATTTACTTAATTTACTTATACTTAATTTTATCTGCAATGTTATTTGTTGAGTTTGTCAAGTTTATCAAGTTTATCAAGTTTGTCAAGTTTATCAAGTTTGTCAAGTTTGTAGAGTTTGTAGAGTTTGTAGAGTTTGTAGAGTTTGTAGAGTTTGTAGAGTTTGTTTAATTTCATTGTAATAATTAACTACTAACTACTAACTACTAACTACTAACTACTAACTACTAACTACTAACT
>CAZLOL010000128.1:0-10894 GCA_964561045.1 uncultured Ignavibacteriaceae bacterium
GATGAAAGATTGTATAAAGATTGTATATAGTATTGTAAATTCACAATAAATCGAAGGTTAAAAATTAAAAAATCATTTTAATGTATCAGTTAATTATTTTCGGACCTCCGGGAGTCGGAAAGGGAACACAAGCCGAACTGATTGCAAAAGAATTAAATCTTGTTCACATTTCGACAGGAGCAATTCTCAGGCAGGCATTTACTGAAGGTACAGAACTTGGAATTAAGGCAAAGGAAATAATGGACAAAGGAAATCTCGTCCCTGATGAAGTTATGAATGGTATTGTAAAAGAGACATTAATGAAGGTAACCGGAGGCGGATTCATTCTTGACGGTTATCCAAGGACACTTGAGCAGGCTAAAGCCCTGATGGACATTTTCACAGAGCTGAATTTTAATAATATAAAAGTTATTAATTTGACAGCCGGAAAGGATGAGATCATTGAAAGACTTTTAAAAAGAGGAAGAAGCGATGATACCAGAGATACTATTACAAACAGATTAAAAGTATATTTTGATTCGACCGCTCCTGTCAAGGAATATTATGACAAACTCGGATATGTAAAAGAAACGGACGGTTCAGGAAAAATTGAGAGCATTTTCAATATTATTTTAAAGGACATAAAATAGTATATATTTTTAATATTTTTTTAATTTCAAAACGGCTATAAATATATTTTTTAATCCATTTTTATAATTGCAATTTTGAAAATAAACCTATATTTTGTTAATCAAATTTTCATAACATGGCATCCATAAAAGTAACTGAACTCACCGATAAAGGAATCGTTATCCTTCAACCTAAGGGAAATTTCGTAGGTGGCGATGAAACAGACGAATTAAGAGATTCAATAAAAAAGTATTCGGAACTCACCAATAAAAAGCTTGTAATAGACCTTGGCGATGTTTTGTATCTCAACAGTACAGCACTCGGGGTTTTAATCTCAGCGCATGCAAATTATTCAAAGCGGGAAGGCAAGATTAAACTCTGCCAGCTGAATAAAAACCTTGAAAACTTATTTGTAATAACAAAATTAGCTTTAATATTTGATTCTTACCCTACTCAGGAAGAAGCAATAAAAAGTTTTGAATAGCTGTAATTTAAAAAATAATTTATAAACTAATATAAAATATAACTCTATCAGGGTTAATGGAGGTTAAAAATTAATGAAGCAATCTGTTTTCATGACTGTCGTAATCGTAGTAGCGCTTGTAGTATCTGCGGTTATTTTCTATGGCGTTTTTGGTAATCCGGCTAATTTCAAAACCCCGGAAAAGAATACTCCGGCAAATATGATGGGTGCTGTATATTTAGGCGGTCCGATCGTTGTTGTTTTAATGGCTTTAAGCATAATGGTTATAACTTTTACAATAGAAAGACAACTTTCACTTTCTAAAGCAAAAGGAAGAGGTCCTATTGAACCATTTTTAAAGAAGATTCAGACTTCCCTACTGGATGGCAACATAGATGAAGCGATGGCTGAATGCGACAAGCAGCGGGGCTCTATAGCAAACATAATCCGGCAAGGCCTGGACAGATACCAGACTCTTGCTTCAGATAACAAGCTAGAAGCTGACCAAAAATTGCAGGAAGTGCAGTCTGCTATCGAAGAAGCAATGATGCTTGAAGTTCCTCTTCTTGAAAAAAACCTTGTAGTATTATCAACGATCGCTTCGGTTTCAGTACTTATCGGTCTGTTCGGAACTGTAGTTGGTATGATCAGGGCTTTTCAGGCATTGGCATCTGCAGGTACGCCTAATGCAGCAGAGCTGTCAGCAGGTATTTCAGAAGCTCTTATTAATACAGCAGGCGGTTTGTTTGGTGCTATTGTAGGAACAATCGCTTATAATTACTTTGTGACAAAAGTCGGAAATATTACTTACATGATAGATGAAGCTACTTACAATATGCTCCAGATATTATCAATAAAAGGCAAGAAGACAGCTTAATGATTAATTAAAAATATTCGATAACAATATTATGAAGAAAGCAAGATCAATAAAAAAACCCGGTGTCAATATTGACATGACTCCGTTAGTAGACGTGATTATGTTGTTGTTAACTTTCTTTATGCTTGTTGCTACTTTCAAAGCTGAATCTACGGAAGCTATTGAAATCAAGCTCCCTGAATCTGTAGTAACTGATACGACAAAATTGCCGGAAAAAGATATTATGACATTAACTTTAACGGCAAAAGGAGATGTATTCCTTGATGTTGATAATTATAAAGTAAGAGAGCAGGTATTTGGTGATGCTTTTGGAGTTGGTTTATTTCACCCTGATAGTACTTCAAAAAGCGAGTATGAATTGACCGGAGGAATGGTCAATGGAAAAAAATTCACCAGAAAAGTTACAATACTAAACCGGGCTCAATTTGAAAAAACTTTAACGGATCTGAGATTAGCTCTCAAAAATTCTACTGGCGGAAAATCTGATTTCAGGATAGTTTTAAAAGGCGATACACAAACCGATTATGGTGTGGTTGAGGACTTGATGGATATATTTAAATCCACAAGAAATACAAGATTTGCACTGGTAACTGATGTAAAATCTAATAAACCGGAATAATTAAAAATATTTTTTAACTTTTATTAAAAGGAAATAAAATTATGGCAGGTGGCGGTGGATTTGATGCCCCGGAATCCGGAGGTGGAAGACATAAACAGAAGAAGTATAAAAAAGGTAAACGGGTCGGAGTAAGAATAGATATGACCCCAATGGTGGATGTAATTATGCTTTTACTTACCTTTTTTATTCTTACAACCACTCTTAATACTCCTCAGATAATGCAGATAAATCTTCCTAAAGGAGATGAGAAAGACAAAGTAAAAGTTGACATGGGTGATGTGGTATATGTAAGAGTTTCAGAACAGGGAAATGCATATTTCTCAAGAGGAAAATCTGACGGGACTGAAGATGTTCCTGAAAAAATATCATTCAATGATATGAAAGGAAAAATTGAGTCTATTTATGCTTCAAATCCAAAATTAATTATATTACTGAAGTTTGACAGAAAAATGAAATATAATAAAATGGTAGATATGCTGGATGAAATAAATAGAGCGGCTATTGAAAAACGTTACAGTTTTCTGAAAATGGAAGATGCGGATATGGAAATCGTAAAAAATGCCGGAGGCTAAAAATTTTTTTATATAAAATAATTAAAAGCGGTTTGGATTATTTCAGATCGCTTTTTTAATTAAGAGAACTTGTATTTCAAATAAATTCACATAGGAAAATCCTTTGATCAAAAAGAAATTATTTATTTTATTATCGCTGCTCAGTATTCTTTATACTAATATATCCTTTACTCAACAGTCTGTTCAAAAATCAATATCAGAGAATCCTGCACAGTTAAAAAAATATGTCACAGATGAAACCGGAACACTTACACCTGCTCAGATCAGTTCTTTAAATTCAAAACTGAGCAATGAAGATAAAACAAGCTCAAATCAAATTATAGTTTTTATGATTCCGTCACTGGACGGAGAATCACTTGAAGATATTTCCATTAGACTTGCAGAAAAAAACAAGATAGGAAAAAAAGATAAGAACAACGGTGTACTGATACTGGTTGTAAAAAATGACAGAAAGATCAGGATCGAAGTTGGATATGGTCTTGAAGGCGTTTTAACTGATGCAAAGAGTTCAAGTATTATCAGAAATGAGATCACACCCGGTTTTAAATCCGGTAATTATTATGAAGGCATAAATAATGGTGTCGATGCAATAATATCCGTGATCAAAGGCGAATATACTTCCGATAAAAATCAGGATAATCAAACCGGTGGCTGCTGTTTTGGTATTCCAATATTTATAGTAATTATTTTTGCTTTCATCTTTATTTCCATATTTTCCTCCTTTATAAAAAGTTTTTTAAGAGGTGGGAGAATTCTTCAGGCAGGAAAAAGCGGATGGGGTGCCAGCAGCGGTAGCTGGGGCGGCGGCGGATCCTGGGGAGGAGGAGGAAGCAGCAGCGGCGGCGGATTCTCCGGAGGAGGAGGCTCTTTTGGCGGCGGCGGAGCCAGCGGAAGCTGGTAAGTTCAATTCTCAAAGTTAAAGGTTCAGGGAAATATAAATTATTATGTTCGACATTACTTAATTCTTAATTTTTAATTCTTAAAACAATGTCCAGAAAAAATTTCATATCGGAATATCTGTCTGATGAATCTCTTGATTCTATCTCGAAAGCCATTGGTGAGATAGAGAGGAGATCCTCGGGTGAAATAAGGATATGTATTAAGAAGAGAACCGGATATTTTGAAAAAAAATACTCTGCCAGGGACCTTGCACTGAAGCAGTTCTTTAAATTAAAAATGAATAATACCCGAGACCGGACAGGAGTTTTATTATTTCTGATTTTTAAAGATAAGAAGTTTGAGATAATTGCTGATGAAGGAATCAATTCAAAGATATCAACTGATCATTGGAATAATATTTCTGAAAACCTCAGGGATTATTTTTCGAAGGAAAGTTATTCGGACGGAATATTGCACAGTATAGGAAAGATAGGTGAAATCCTGATCAGAGAATTTCCGGTAAAGAATGATGACAAAAATGAACTTTCTAATGATATTGTTTTCAATCCATAATTATATTTTTTAAATATTATGTCTTATATAACTTTGTTATATTTATAAAAATAAATAATTAATGCCTGACTACAACTCTTCAGAGGAATTACTTCATAAATATATCAAGAATGAAAATTTAAGGAAGCACTGCTACGCTGTTGAATCAGCAGTCAGGTTCTATGCACGTGAATTAGGTCAGGACGAAGATAAATGGGCAGCAGCAGGTCTTCTTCATGACATTGACTGGGAAATTTATCCTGAAACACATCCTAACACGGCTGTTCCGATTTTTGAAGAAGCCGGATTTGACAAAGAATTCATTGATGCTGTATTAGGACATGCTTATCCTGAAAGAACAAATGTGTCCAGAGAATCGCAGCTTGCAAAATATTTATTTGCCTGTGATGAAATTACCGGTTTTATTACAGCATATTCTTACATGAAGCCCGGAGGACTTAACGAAGTTGAGGCAAAAGGAATAAAGAAAAAAATGAAGGATAAAGCGTTTGCTAAGAATGTTAACAGGGATGATATCATTAAAGGAGCATCCGAAATCGGACTTGAACTTGATGAACATATTAACAATGTAATTGAAGCAATGAAAAATGACAAGAGACTGAACAAATCAAATTAATCACAATTCTACATGGACATAATCACGACAAAGAACTTATCAAAAGAATATCCGGCAAAAAATTTTTCCAAAGAAAAAATACTTGCTCTGAACAATTTTTCTTTTGAAGTTCAAAGCGGTGAAATATTCGGATTGCTGGGACCAAACGGCGCAGGTAAAACAACTCTTATAAAAATTCTGCTTGGAATTACTTTTCCTACAGGCGGAGAAATAAAGATATTTGAAAAAGATATATCGAATGAATCTTATAAGAAAAAAGTAGGATATCTTCCGGAAAGTCATAAATTTCCGAATTATCTTACCGGTGAACAGGTACTTTATTTTTTCGGAATGCTGAGCGGCATGAATAAGACAGATGTAAAAAAGAAATCTGATGAATACCTTAAGCTGGTTGATATGGAAAAATGGCGAAAGACCAAGATCAAGAAATATTCCAAAGGAATGCTGCAGCGTCTCGGACTTGCTCAGTCAATGCTGAACAATCCGGAGCTGATCTTTCTTGATGAACCAACGGACGGAGTTGATCCGATAGGCAGAAAAGAGATAAGAGATATACTTAATAATCTTAAGAACGAAGGCAAAACAATATTTCTGAACTCTCACCTTCTTAGTGAAGTAGAACTGATCTGTGACAGGGTTGCAATACTAAACAAAGGTGTTTTGATTAAATCAGGAAGAGTTGATGATATCACTGCAATTTCAGATAACTATATTTTCAGTATTTCGGAAGCGGATGAAAAAGTGATCAGCGGTTTGCTGGGAAATTTCAAAGCGACAATAAGCAGCAGGAATGAGTTTTATTTCAATACTGGAAGTATTGAAGAACTCAATAAGCTTATAGATTTTCTCAGGCAAAATAATATTCTAATTCACGGTATTATAAGAGAAAAGAATACACTCGAAAATATGTTTATAAATTTAATAGGAAACCAGAATTAATTTATGATTTTTTTAACTTTGATGTTCAGCACTTTCAGGGAAGCAATAGCTAAAAAAATATTTGTTGGATTTTTTGCGATTGCAACTCTTATCATTTTGGTTTTCCTTTTTCTGATAAATGTAGATTCCATAGAAGGAATGGTGAACATGATGGAATCTTCAGGTGAAGAAGGAGTTAAACAGCTTGTGATAGGTTTTGAGGTTGCTATGATAAATATCTCATATCTCCTCATTATTACTTTTTGCTTTATTTCAGTCTCATCATTTATACCATCGATGCTTGAGAAAGGCAATATAGACCTGCTACTGTCCAAGCCTGTATCGAGAACCAAAATAATTCTCGCTAAATTTTCAGGCGGTGTTTTACTTATTTTTCTTAGCCTGCTTTATCTCATTGGATTTGTCTGGCTGATACTGTCTTCTAAATCAGGTTTCTGGCACTTTCCTTTTTTATATTCAATATTCTGGCTTACTTTGTCTTTTGCAATTATTTATTCTCTTATAATACTGATAGGACTTATCTCTCAAAGTTCTATTTTATCCATAATAATAAGTTTGTTTCTTGTATTTATTGTCTGTCCCGTTTTATTTTTCCGGGAAGAAACAATTTTCAGCCTTGTCAGTAACAGCGCTGCTCAGTTCGTAATAAATTTCTTTTATTATATTTTGCCAAAACCTACCGACATTAATCAGATTACTACTGACATGATCACGGGCAATCCTGTGAAATCGTACATGCCTGTATACTCATCCGTGATTTTTATGCTGGCTGCCTTATCAGCTTCAATTTTATACTTTAAGAAAAAAGACTATTAATTAATTTGAAAACCTGCAGCAAAATAAACGGAATTTCAATAATTCTGATTTCTCTTTTATTTTCAATGCTGCATTTTAGCAGCTGTAACTTCAAGCCGGAAGCTGAACAATTACCGCTTTCAGTAAAATCAACCTTGAATCTGCTTCAGGAAAAACCGCAGTTTGTTATGTATCTTAATTTTAATAACCTGAGGCGAACGGAATTCTGGAAGAAGAATGTTTCTGACTCCATGATGAATGCGGAAAAAACTTTCGGAAGCCTGCTAAATACTTTTAAAATTGCTACAGGCGCTTCGGTTTCAGAAGGTATAGATGAATTATATTATTCAAATTCCTGGTTTGGTGAAAATGCAATTATAATCAAAGGTATATTTGATAAAAATAAACTGAACAGTTACTTGACAACTGACAGTTTATTTTCCATTACAAAATATAAAAACGGTTTTAATATATACATAAAAAATGATAATGGCTTGTATTTTTATTTCAGGGATGATTTTACGATCTGCGCAAGCAATTACCTGAAACAGATCGACATTATGATGGAAACAAAAGATACTTCTGTAACCGGTCTGCTGCTGAATGAAAAAGTCTTTGAAACAATAAATAATGTTATTTACAAAGAGGATATCTGGATGGTTTCAACAGAAAAAGTTTTCATAAAAGGAATATTTCAGAATTTTATGGAGACAACTACTGACAGAAATTTCCCGGATAATGATTCTTTAAGCAATCAGGGAAATGAAAGTATAAATGATTCTTCACTGTACAAAGATAAAATAACAATCGAAAACCTTTACAGAAAATTCAACTCTGTTTCCTTCTCCGCTGATATGGATAAAGAGCTAAATCTACTGATTCAGGGTGAGTGCATAGATGAAGAATCATCGAAATATCTGAGAAGTGTAATAAACGGACTTCTTACTGTAGCTAAATTGAGTTCAGTCGGTAAACAAAAAGATCCGACTGCAAGACTATTGAACAAGGTAAAATTAGAAAGGTATGATAATTCTGTATATGTAGAAATGAGCATAGATGAAGCAATATTAAAGGATCTTAAAAAAACCAATCTTCTGAATGAGCCTGAGTAAATAAACGGACTTCATAAGGAAATTAATTTCATTTCAAATTCTTTTACTGTTAAGCAGTTACCTTTAACTGATTTCCCGATCTTATGACCTTCCTTCTTTAAAAATTCCGCCTGATGTTTTTCAACGCCGGGAAGTTTCATATTCAGATTTACGTCATTATTTATTATCTCCCGTATGGAGTTATTACTTTTTTCCCGTTCCCGGATTTCTCTTCGGCTGCTTCTGCAAGGATTCCTGGAAAAATTTCAGCAGTGATAGGGCATGTCACGTCTGAATTGAAATCAGCAGATAACCTATTCCTTAATTCGCTCTCTGTGATAAGTTTTCCTTTCCTGATCTTCTTAATTAAGACTTCCATGTCAGTTGGTCCTGGAATAAGCATCTTTCCATTTCCAAATCTTTTCTGCATTCTTAGAGGAACATCTGTAACCTAGAATTCCGTTATTCTGTCTATCTTTTCTCTCCGGAATATCTTTGAAATAAATTTAATTTTAATATCAATGAAATTTAAATTTCACTTTTTTCTTCAGCAAGAAATTTCTCAAGCATTAAAACATCTTCATGACTACCTATGAATAAAGGTGTTCTCTGATGAAGACTCTTTGGTTCGATCTCTAGTATCCGTTTTTCACCGTTGCTGCTTCTTCCGCCTGCCTGCTCGACAATAAAACTCAAAGGATTTGCTTCATACATCAGTCTGAGCTTTCCGTCCTTGTTCTTCTTGTCAGCCGGATACATGAAAATGCCGCCGTAAACTAAATTTCTGTGAAAGTCAGCGACCAGTGATCCGATATATCTTGATGAATAAGGTCTTGAAGTTTCAGCATCAATTTCCTTTAGATAGGATACATATTTTTTAATCCCCGGCGACCACTTGCAAAAATTTCCTTCATTTACTGAAAACATTTTTGATTTTTTGGGAATGGTAATGTTTTCACTTGATAATAAAAATTCGCCTACTGAAGGATCAAGAGTAAATGCATGCACTCCATCTCCGTTTGTATATACAAGCACTGTACTTGAACCGTAAATTGCATATCCGGCTGCTACCTGCTCGGTTCCTATCTGAAGGCAATCTTCCAGTGAACCCGGACCGGACTTTGTTATTCTTTTGTAGACTGAAAATATTGTTCCGATGGAAACATTGACATCAATATTGGAAGATCCGTCCAGAGGATCAAAGTGGCAAATATATTTATTTGTAACATATTTATTTTCTGCAAACTTATCTTCTATGGGAATGAAACTTACTTCTTCTTCAGAACATACGGCACAAATATGTCCGCCCTGTCTCATGACATGTGTCAATACATCATTTGCATAAACGTCCAGTTTTTTTACCTGCTCTCCCTGTACGTTTTCTTCACCCGTAAATCCGAGAATGTCTATTAAACCTGCTCTGTTGACTTCAAGTGAAATTACTTTGCATGCAAGCGCTATATCAGCAAGAAGATCAGATAGCTGGCCAGTTGCCTCAGGATATTTTCTTTCCTGCTCTACAATATGCCTGTAAAATGTTGTGAATTTATTTACCATATTTTTTTAATTCTGATTTTCTGTAAATTATTTTTATGTTTTCACTCAGTTGTGATGCTTGTTTTCTTTTCTTTTTCGAAACCATAATACTGCATTGGATTCCTTGCAGAATCAAACAGAGCTAAATTATTTTTATTTAAAACAGCAAATGATGCCTGGCCGGGTTATCCTCATAGAATTAATTAATTTCCATTCTATTTAGTTTAACGATTCAAAGTTTATTTCTCGATTAAGAACCCGTGATCATTCCAGGAAATTATACCGCTTTCTAAGTTGTAAACTTCCTCGAATCCCAGGTCCCTCATAAGAAACATTGCCTGCCTGCTTCTGTTCCCTGAACGGCAGTATACAAGATATTTCTTTCGCTTGTCAAGTTCGTCTAAATTACTTTCAAATGATGAGTCATAAAAATCAATATTGGATGCTCCTTTCAGATGACCGGCTTGAAATTCTTCCCGTGTCCGCACATCCAGTATTTCATAAGAATTTTCTTCGAATAGATTTTTAAAAGAAGCTGTATCAACATCTTTGTGATTCATTGTTTATGTAAATTTTTATTTAATATATTTAATAAAAAATTATTTAGAAATATTATTGCTTATTTTCAGCAACAAGTTAAATCCTTATCTTTATTGCTTTAAAGATTTATAAAAGAAAGTAGCCGAAAAACAATTCAGGTGAAGAGGAATATACTATGAAAGCAATCAATAAAATATATAGCTTTATAATAATTTAAACTCACACCGGAAATAATTATGCTGATTTTCCCTCATGTGAAATATTTTTTAAATTCATCGATTTCCTTTTTACTCATTCTTTCCGGCTTTTCAAGCTTATCATAAATATAATTCTGATTGATGTCCTTACCTGATGTGACGGATTTTCCTTTACTGATCTCCATCCAGAAATCTTCAGATCTCTGAACCTCACACCCGCATACTCTTGCAAGGTCAGTTATTCCGTGATCCGAACTTACAATTTTTAATTTTTTGATGTCTCTAATATTTTCTATCTTTGTCCTTATAATTTCATCTGCCGTTAACTCTTTCGAGTAAATCACTTCGGAATTCTTTAGACTGCCAAAACCATCAAATACAAAGATTAATCTGTCCCCTTTTCCTGATCCTGACTTTACAGATTCAACAAGTGCAATCTGCCCTGATTCTTTGTCTTTACTAAAAAGATTCTTCAGATGCGGTATCTTGTATATTAAATTATTCGAATCTATTATAATTGTCTTCATTGCACTAAGTTTATCAAGTTTATCAAGTTTATCAAGTTTATCAAGTTCATCAAGTTTATCA
>CAZLOL010000129.1:0-10890 GCA_964561045.1 uncultured Ignavibacteriaceae bacterium
TACCATTTTGAATAGAATTTAACTTGTAAGTGACTAATTCTTAATTTCTGATTTTAATTTCTTCAGTTTTATCAGAGATCCATTTTTTGGCTATAAATTCTTTTTTTGAAAGTAAAAACAGAATATTGTTGAGATTGTTTGCTGTAGGTTTTTCTTTCAGTTTTAATAATAAAGAATATGCTCTGAAAAATTCTTTTGAATACACAATCAGTTTATTGTTTACAATCCTGTCTTTTCCTATGTATTCCCTGAAATTTCTAAGTTCATTATGACACTCCACAAAATCTTTCAGCTCATAGAGCGTCTTTAATTTCAGAACTGAAACATCTATAAAATAATACGGACTTATTTTTTTAATTTGTCCTAACAAGTCGTTACAAGCTGAATATTTTTTTTTAGCAAACAGTAAAAACGATTTACCCAACAGAATATCATTTTCTTTCACGGATGAAGGAAGAAAAGAACCAAGGGATTTTATTAACTCATTTACCCATTCGTATTTTTTCAGCTTTATTCCTATGATAATATAATCACGGAATTCATTAAGCTTGGGATTTCTTTCTTTCAAATCATCGGTAAGACCTTCTTTGAGTTTATTATTCATCAAAAAAAATATTTCCTTATATACTCCCGGAACTAAATTATTTAACAGCTCAATATTATAGTTAATCAAATGATTGTAATAGTTGGACCTTTTTTCTTTGGATATGGATTTTAGATCTCTGAAAAAATTTTTTTCGCATTTAAATATGATTTTGTATCGCTGATATCACTTTGACACAGGTATAAGGAATAGAGAAATCTTATTAAAGGATAGAGTTTATTTGAAATATTAGATTTGGCGGATAAATAAGGAAGGATCATTTCAAAATTCATGTTAGAGAATATTTCTTCGGCAATAAAATCGGAGACCAATCCCTTTTCATTTCTTCGTGACTTTGTGTCCACAAGTATATCCAGCAATTCATATAAAAAAATACCAAGCCGGAAATTATAGATTTCAATAAAAGTTTTTTCACCTTTTCCGGGTCTGATCTTCATTTCCAAATATTTCAGATTGATCATATCCAGCTGAGAAATTATATTATAATCATAGTTTACTACCGGTACTTTTGATAATTCTTTCTTAAGTGTATTGTATTTTTGTCTGAAAGTAGGCAGAAGTTTCTTCCGGTGATATTCCTTTAACATCAAACTTCTTTTAGTAGTAAGATCTGATTCAATTGACTTATTTAAAAGAAAATTTTCAGCCAGCAGGTTTAATTCAGATAACCTGTTCCATCTTGAAACGCTGCTGCGGACTCCATCGATATTTATGATTCCTTTGTCATTGATTTCCAGCGAAGAGAGAATGCGGTAATAATTTCTGTGGCTTGTGCTAAGGTTATTCTTTAAATATTTTTGAAATTCATTTCTTTCCTTTTGAGAAAAAGAATTGTACAGTGAAAGAAATTTTAATCTCTTTTTCCTATTGTTAGTCATTCGGTTGATATGTCAATAAAAGTTAATTAATATTAATATTATGTCATTGGAAATAAAGAATAAAATTGGGTAGGTTAGTAATTTTGATAGGTTGAATTATCTGATCGGTATGATTAAATTTGTATACATAAAATTATAAAAATTAAAGGATTTTTTTAAATAAATTAATTTTATTTTCACTTATATTCGTTAAACTTATAACAGCATAAATTGCTTTTGTAAATACGAAATCCCTCAGTTTTACCGGGGTTATGTAAAAATATTAGTAAACACTTATAAACAACTCAAAAAAAAATAAAAATGAAAAACCTTACTTTGTTTCTAATGCTTTTTGCTTTCTGCATTAATGCAACTTCAAAAGAAAATAATCCAAAACTGTCTGAAATAAAAAATTTAGCAGGTATTGATAAGATCGGTTATGTTTCACTCATGAGTAAGAAACTGGAAAAGTTCAACTCTGAAAATTTATTAGCTCCGGTTTCTTTAAAAAAAAGTATAGCAGACAGAAATGCGACTACTCCTAAGAAATTTAATTTCAGTATAATGCCTTATGCATGGTTTGCTTCCGTAGGCGGTACTGTTGGAGAATTTGATGGTGAAAAATACGGCTTCAACAAGGGCTTTACATTTAAAGGTCTACATATGTATGCTGCTTTTATAGGTAAAATTAAATATGAAAGAGTTAGTTTTGTATTTGATGTAAGTTATGTTAATTACAAAAATTTTGGTGCTACCTCACAAAATCCTAATTTGCCGCAAGAGCTGTCAGCCAATACTACTGCAAAGCAGGCTCTTTATGACTTATTTTTAGCTTATTTATTCCCTTCAAAGAGCAAAAAAACAATGGTTGACATATACGGCGGTGGAAGATTTGTGAATTTAGATCTCGAAGCTACAATAGATTCACTCGGAACAGTAAAACCAAACAAGACTTATTCTAACTCATGGCTTAGTCCTGTAGTTGGTATAAATGCAGAATTTGTTCTTGATTCAAAGGCTAAATGGGCAGCGTGGACAAAAGGAGATATCGGCGGATTTGGAGTAAATCATTCTATGACTTGGCAAATGAATGTTGGAGTTGCTTATATGATTTCACCAAACTTCCCTCTGACTTTAGGATTTAAGTATGTTGGTTTTAATTACTACAAGAATGAATTTAACTGGACTGTTAATGAATACGGTCCGACACTAGGTATCGGATACAGATATTAAGAATTTTTTAGATCCTGCTTCATTTAGTTAAGAAAGTTTATAGCACCTTTAAGCATTCTTAAAGTAAAAAGTTCTATGAGGAAGTTTTTAAAAAAATTAGTTTTCTAAGTTCAAGCCACTGTGAGGCACAGTGAAATATTTCACTTCCCTTGCAGTGGTTTTTTTTCTTTGCTTCAAATTTGAGGAAGACAGTAAATGAGTCTTATGAATTTGGTTCTGATAAAAGATGCCCGATTCATTATAGAATGTATTAAATACCTTTCCATTTAAAAGTATTATATACCTTTACATTTAACAGGGGAGATTAATTTTTAAAAATTTAAATTCATGTGTGACTCTTTCTTTTATTTTTAAGTATATTTGAAATTTAATCAGTCACACGTGAATTTTTATATTTTTAATAAGGAATATTGATTGCTTTGAATAATGAATCTGAAATAATAATAAATTTTGTGAAGATTTTAAAATAGATTTTAAAGAGTTTTGAATTAATATTATTTTTTAATTAACTTGTATTCAATAGAAACACATTCCCCAGCATCAAAAAAAAAGTATGCCTATAAATAAATTTACTATTCTCATTGTACTGGTTTTATTATTTACTGAAATTAAATTCACTTTTGCTCAGGAAGCAGGAAGCGGAAAGAATCTTACATTAAAAGCAATTTCTGATAAAATTTCCAAAGCAGATAATGTAAACAAGATAAAGCTTCGCCTGAATTCAGATAAATCTGATCAGTTCAGTGCATCTGTTGAAAGCAGTTTTTTGGAAACAGATAAATCACTTTCCAAAAACTTCGACGTTAAAATATCCGGCAACAAAAATTTTGAATCGCTTTCACAGAAATCTTCAAAGTTTTTAGAAAACAAAATAACCACTTCTTTACCTAAGCCCGAAAAATACATTCCCTGGGAAGCAAATAAGCATTTCGGTCTGGCTGTGTTTGACGAACTGTTTTTCAATATTGCCATTCCCTGGACGTTGGCAAGATTTGGAAGAGACTGGGCAGACTCAGGTCAGGGTGAAAGATGGCCGTTCATAGGATTTCAATCTATTTGGTCAAACATAAATAACGGATGGAATTATGACGGTGATAACTTCACCACAAATTATTTTGCACATCCATTCGGAGGAAATTTATTCTATAACAGCGGAAGAGCCAACGGATATAATTTCTGGGAATCATCTGCATTTGCACTTGCCGGAAGCTATATCTGGGAAACATTCATGGAAACCAATCAGCCTGCCATTAATGACTGGGTGAATACTGGTATGAACGGTGCTGCATTCGGTGAAATACTCTACAGGCTATCTACTATGGTGACGGACAATACTGCCAGAGGCTCACACAGGGTCTGGACTGAAGTAGCCGGTGGTATATTTAATCCTGTAAGATTCTTCAACAGATTAGTTACAGGTGAGATTTCAAGGGTTTTTCCCAATCCCGAGTGGCGTAAACCGGATAAATTCGATCTGAGCCTCGATGCAGGTACCCGTGTTCTGACAGAAGACTCGTCAAAAAATAAACAACTCGAAGGTTTATTTGAAATGACAATTAAATACGGTGACCAGTTTGATATGAATCATACAACACCTTTTTCTCACTTCCATTATAATATAGCAATTGCTACATCATCACCTGCACTTACATCTATGAGTGCCTGGGGAAGTTTATTTACAATTCCATTAAGAATCAAAGAAAAAGGCGCTAAGCATGCTTTAGAAACAACACTGAATTATGATTACTATAATAATACAGGATTCATATATGGGAATGCTGCAATTACAGAACAGCTGAAATCCAAATTCAAAATCAAAGGGTTGAATCTGCACACTAAATTAGGAGTAAGGGTAATTCCAATTGGCGGAACATCGGATGATTATTTCCTCGATTCCACTGACGGAAGGAACTACGATATGGGTCAGGGACTCGGTGCAACAGGCAAAATTGCATTGCACGACGGAGGCTGGGAGATCTTTGATCTGGAATATACTATGGATTATATATGGACACAAAGCGAACCTTCTTTTTCGAAGCACTTTCTGCAGGGTGGTGAAATTAAATTCCAACTTCCGCTTAAAGATTATTTTGTATTCGGTGTAGGTCTTGGATATTATAAAAGGAAAAGTTACTACGATTATCCGCCTGGATTCATAAAAGATCCTGTTACAGGAGCTCCTAAAGAAACTCCTGATGTAAGTTTCCAGACTCCAATAGTCAGAGTTTATTTCAGAACAAGAATTTTATAAACTGTAAATCAGAATATGAAAATAATTTTATTGGTATTTATTTTTGCAATTTCCGGGCTGAGCTATTCACAGTCCCTTCTTCCAAATGGATCAGCGGAAAAAAATTCACCTGACTATCTTAAACAGCTGGATAATCAGGCATTCGTTACTTATAATTACATTCGTAATCTTGGAAATTTTGGTGATCTTTACAAAGACGGAAGCGGATTTACGGTGAACTACGGAAAGTATTTTCCCAATTCATGGCTTGCTGTCTTTCAGCTTGGATATATAAAACAGAATGTCCGCCCGGGAGTTGATTCCGGAGCATACTCGGATTTTAAAGTTTATCCGATTCATATAGGAGGAAGGTTCTATGTTTACAAAAATATCTTTATGCCGTATTTCTCTTTTATGAACGGAATAAATCTGGTCTCGACAAGTAATTTCCTCGGTAGAGACAGCACAGGTAAAGTAGCCCAGCCGGATCAGTCATTGATCAGATATGCATTTCAGGTTGGATTCGGATTCGATGTAAAGTTTGCAAAGAACTTCGGAATAAATGCCAGTATAAATTACAATAATAGTTTTTATGAAGATCAAGATCTGTATTTTGAACAAAACTCAAAAATGATGACGGGATTTGAATATATCGGAGGGCTGACCTACAACTTCGGCAAATGAAATTGCTGATCCGGGTATATTTCAGATCAGCTCTTTTCATTTTAATACTTTTTCTTTCTTCAGATTTACTTTCAATTAACAAAAATAAATCAATTTCTTTTTATTCAGAATCCGGAATATTTTCAGACAGTTCAGGATCAAATGACGGAACGGATCCTTCAAAGCCATTAAGCAGAATAGATATTCAGAATGATTTTTACTGGGACTGGCTTGAATACAAGAACGACAGGTTCTACAACATATCTCAGATAAATGCCGGCAAAACTTTTTATAAAGGTCATCTTTATTTCTATCTAAGAATTCCTGTAGTCTCAACCAATGTGAATTTTGAATCTCAGACAGGTTACGGTGATATTTCATTCGATATCCAGTATTCAACATATAATAAGTATGATCTGAACTTTATTGGCGGATCGAAATTCATTTTCCCGACTGCTTCATTGAATCAAACCGGTTTTGGAAAATACATTGCAGGTCCGTACGCAGGATTCATTGAATATTTCAATGCAGGTTTTTACGGACTGATATTAACTGATTATTTTTCCTATGCAGGTCAGTTTAACAGAAACGACATAAATGAACTTTCAATAAACCCGTTGTTTAAAATAAATTTAGGAAAAAACTGGTACACAATTATAACACCCGATATAATTTATACTTTCAAAACAGGTAAGTTTTTTATTCCGTACACCCAGGAGTTTGGGAAAATGTTTAATGAAGAATTTACTGCATCTCTCAAAGCCGGATTTCATCTGAAGAATGATAATAAATATGATGTGCTGGCGGAAATAAAGTTATCTTACCTTTATAACTAAAATAATTATCATATTGCAAAGAGGATTTTAAACTTGGAATGATTTTGTTCCTAATTTTATATTTTATTTTAATTTACTTCCGGACATATAACATTTAGAACAGATCATTATTTTTCGCTCAACAGCTCTTCTTTGATCTTCTGAAGTTCCGCTTTTTTCTCCTTACTAATTTGTGGATACTCAAGATCCAGTTCAGTAAAATGATTATAGAGTATTCCTGCAATGGCAACTCTTGTAAACCACTTATCATCCGCCGGAACAATAAACCACGGCGCATAATCCGTAGATGTATTGCTTAATGCATCTTCGTATGCTTTCTGATACTGATCCCAGAAATTTCTTTCTTTTGCATCGGCAGGAGAAAATTTCCAGTTTTTCAGCGGATCATCAATTCTTGCAATAAGCCTTTTTTTCTGTTCCTTTTTTGACAAGTGAAGAAAAAATTTTAAGATAATTGTACCATTTTGATAAAGGTTCTTTTCAAACCTGTTGATCTGCTTATATCTGTTTTCCCAGAATTTATCATTTATATCTTTTACTGAATTAATATCAGGCAGATTTTCCCTGAGAATGAATTCAGGATGAACTTTAGTGGCAAGCACATTTTCATAATGTGAGCGGTTGAAAATTCCAATCTCTCCTCTTGCAGGTAAAGCTATGTAATGTCTCCAAAGGTAATCATGATCAAGTTCGGTAGAAGAAGGCACCTTAAAACTTGTAACCTGAACACCGGCAGGATTCAATCCTGACAAAATATGTTTGATTGCTCCGTCTTTTCCCGCTGTATCCATTGCCTGAAAAACTATGAGTATGCTGTACTGATTATGCGCATAAAGCTTATCCTGAAGTTCGGATAATCTGTCCCTGCCTAATTCAAGAAGATCTTTTCCTTTCGCTTTGTCAAGATTCTCACCCGTATATTCGGTTGACCAGTCTTTTAATGAAACTTTCCTGCCTTCAGGGACTCTCAGCTGATTTAGCTTTAACAAATCTTCTTTCTTCAAAGCCATATTTATTTTTTTAAATTTTTAAATATCATATTGTTATTTAATAAGTTGAATGTTCAGAGCAGTAGTTACATTCTGAGTTGTCTTAACGCTTTGACCGCCTGCTGAAAGCTTCATTCCTATATCTATATTTGTGCTTGTCTGCTTACCCGTAACGCATCCTCTGGACAGGTTAAATTCTACGGTACCTTTTCCCCCGGTTTTTGCATCTTCAATTTTATAAGTCATCTTCTCATCCTTGATCTCTTTTTTCATAAAGTCAACCGCAAGATCGGCGTCAATTTTAATTGTGAACTGGTTATTTTCTTCTTTTATGTCATTAAGTTTGTAACTTAAAATATTCCTGACAGGGAAGATCATGATCTGGGTTTCATAGGATCGTGTCCAGGATGAATCCTTATAGACAGGAGTATCCGGGAACATCTGAAATTGCTGCTGAAGAACAGCCTGAATGGCTTCCTTGCCGAATGAACTTTTGAGTGATTCTTTCTGTGCAGCATCCAGCGTATCACCGAGTGATTTGAACATATTTTCATAAACCTTTTCAAGTCCGTAAATTTCAGATATCTCGCCTTTCGGAGAAACCCTTGCAAAAAAATCCTCATTCATAATTGAATTATACTGTATAAAATCAGGCTTCCCGTAGATAGAATCTTTTATGTTTGAATTATAATAGACTTTAATGGATGAATCGCCGGATGATACAGTCGAAATAATATTAATACTGTCGAATTTTACTTTGTATGTAATTATGCCCGAAGAACTTATATCATTTACTTCTTCTGAATAGTAATAATTAATATCCTGTGTAGAAACTATTTCCTTATCGCCTGACATCGGGCTTATTTCTTTGGATGTGGTGAGTGCATTCATCTTGTATTTAAAAACATCATTTTTCTTAGGTTTAAGATCCAAAGTTACTTTTGTTCCTTTATCATCTTTAACAACAAGATCTGAATTTACTCCGCCTGATTTTTTTTCGTTTTTAGAGTTATTATCCGCTGTATCTTCTTTTTTCCCGCAACCGGTTAAAACTGTGAATGAAATAAATAATATAAATATTAATTCTTTTGAAATGTTTCTGAACATTAATTTTCCCTTCTTGATATCTTTTTTAGTTATAATTTTTATAATATACTACTATTCAAAAAGAGATTCAAAGCAATTGAGAATATGACGTTGATGCTTATGTTGTGTTGCGATTGTACCGGACAAAGGAAACTATCTGGGGAAAAATATCCGGATTTATTAGATATCTATTGTTTAGTCTTAATAGGATAAAAACAGAATAAAATTGCTTTATTTTAATTAAGGCTAGCGGTGAGAACATATCTTTAATTGCTTTCGTTTATAAAATCTCCTAAAGTCTTCTTTAACTTATCAGTATCAATTTTATCTCTTTCAGTAAATATTTCCGGAACAATTTTCTTCAGCTTTTCAATTTTTTCCATTTTTAATATCTAAAAATTCTCCGACTGTACTTTCAATATTATCTGCTTTAAATTTATTCTTTAATTTTACCATTATTAATCTAAAATATAAAATCAAAATCTTTAAAGAATTATAAATACTCTTCAAAGATAATAGGAAATGTTAGAAAAGATGTGCTGACCAATTATGATGGCAGTCATTAAAATCTTCCTGCCAGTCACTGAAATAGTAAAATGTAAATTTGAATCTAGTGAAAATGTTTTGAACGACATTTCCTGAAACAATAATTTCTAATATTTTCCACCGCTGTCCAAAACGTGCAGTTATAACAAACCCCGAACGAGTAACATTATTTATTATAGAGAAGAAAGAATTAATAAAATCCCGAAGGTATGACATTATTTCACCCCTTCGGGGTATGCCGGTGCTATTTATTTAGTGCTATAATAATATCATCCCTTTGGGATTATCATTTGGGATAGTTTTAGTAATTTGAAATAATTTTCATTTTTATTCTGTAATCAAAACAATTATATAAACTTTAATTTATTTTGCACAGCTCCGAATATTTTCTAAAAATTTCTTTCATAAGTGGTTTGAAATTCATTATATAAAACTTTATTTTTGAAGACCAAAAAAAATTCAGGGCGATTAGCTCAATTGGCTAGAGCACCTCGCTTACACCGAGGGGGTTTGAGGTTCGAGTCCTTAATCGCCCACAATCTCAAATAGATTCGTAAGATTTGTAAGATTCATAAGATTCGTAAGATTTTGAATTAAGATAAAACTTTATAAAATTAGAAAAAGTACTTTATAAATAATTAAAATTTTTTAAGAATCCTGCGAATTAAATAGCCATTACAAATCTGATGAATCTTTTGAATCTTAAGAATATTACGAATCTATCAGATTAATCTTACGAATCTTAAGAATCTTACGAATCCATCAGATGAATAGTAAAATTCTGTTTCTTTCTTCCCTTGCCATAATTTTCATTCTTAATTTATTCACAGATTCAATCGATCCTTATTATTATACGATATTAATCTATATCGGCATTAATATCATACTTGCTACTAGTCTTAATTTAATAAACGGATATACAGGTCAGTTCTCTCTTGGGCATGCAGGTTTTATGGCTATTGGAGGATATCTTTCTATAGCACTTTCAACTTATTATGCTCCTTTTTTCATGGATACTTTCGGAACAGGTCTGTTTGGTCATACAGTTTCATTTATTATAGTATTGTTACTGGGAGGAATTGCAGCAGCTATCGCCGGAATTATAGTTGGGGTTCCGTCTTTAAGGTTAAAAGGTGATTACCTGGCAATCACAACTCTTGGATTTGCCGAAATAATCCGTGTTATAATACAAAGTCTTGATGTTGTCGGTGCGTCACAGGGATTCAGAGGAGCATACATTTTTGATAACGGTGTTAAAGCAGCACAGATACCCGTAGATATGGCAAATGTCCCAAATGTTTTTTACTCTGTTCCCAAATATACTAATTTTTTCTGGACATTTACATTTGTAGCCATAATAATTTATTTTATTCATAATCTTGTCAACTCCACTTACGGACGCGGTTTTCTTGCTGTCAAAGATGATGAAGTGGCGGCAGAATCAATGGGAGTAAATACTACGAAGTTCAAAGTGATTGCTTTTGTAAGCGGAGCATTCTTTGCCGGAATTGCAGGCGCGCTTTATGGACATTTTAATCTTTATCTGAATCCTGAAGATTTCAATTTTTTAAAATCAGTTGAAATAGTTGTAATGGTTATACTTGGCGGAATGGGAAGCATGGCGGGAGTGATAATTGCTGCGGTTTTACTTACTATACTGCCTGAACTCTTACGAAGCGTATCGGAATACAGGATGATCATATATTCGCTTATGTTAATAATAATGATGCTGACAAGACCGCAGGGACTTTTTGGGGTGTCGCTTAGAAGGAAGAAGTTGAAAGTTAAAAGTTAAAAGTTTATAAAGTTTGTAAAGTTTGTCAAGTTTGTCAAGTTTGTTAAGTTT
>CAZLOL010000130.1:0-10874 GCA_964561045.1 uncultured Ignavibacteriaceae bacterium
GAAAAATTATTCACAAAGTTCAGCGGGTTCTGTATCTCATGTGCAATTCCTGCAGTGAGTTCTCCGAGCGAAGCCATTTTTTCGGAATGGATGAGCTGGGATTGTGCGGCTTTCAGTTCATGCATTGCAGCTTCCAGCTCACGATTCTTATTCTCCAGTTCTATTGTTCGTCTTTTTATAGCCTCACGAAGTTCAAGGTTTTCACTTGCCACTTTTTCAAATCCAATGGTTTCTCCTTCTTCAGCCTTAGAATCAGGAGTCGAAAAATGCTGGTAAATAAACTTCAGACCGGTTTCACTTTTTTTCATAACCGAAGTAAATCTGAACCGGGAATAAAAAGACCATTCAGAATCATAAAGAAAATATGCATCTGCCAGGTCCGTAACAATTATAAGTTCATTTAATAGATTCATATGAATAACCCTGTTTCTTAATTGACTTTTTCCTGAAAACTGATATGCCGTTGCAGCGAAAAATTTTGTGGTGTTCAATCTGTCTAAGTAATTTTCCGAATCAGTTGAACCAACAAACCGGTAATCATCATCAAGAAATGAATCATAAGTTTTCACGTCTCCGTTCAAGTAGCTGTGCCACCAGGTATCATATACCTGCATGACTTCTGCCCTCAGCTCTTTAGATATTTCCATTATCATTAATTAAATTATTACTTATGACCGCTTTAAATTATGAAGTTATTTCTCGCCACGAATATGATGAATTCACACGAATATATTATTTGTTGGTTTGGTTAATAAGTGCTAATTCGTAAAACTTTTTTTATTGTCTCTTACATTAAATTTTGAAGCGCTCAACTTAAGTTAAATTATAAAATCATCACAAACTCAGCTCCTTCACCTTCCTTCGTCTCCACCTTAAGTTCTCCCCCGTGTGCTTTGATTATATCGTAACTCATACTTAATCCCAGTCCTGTACCCTGTCCCGTCGGCTTTGTCGTAAAGAACGGCTGAAAGATTTTATCCAGTACTTTCTGCGGTATTCCATTGCCGTTATCTTTTATTTTGATTTCAATTTTATCATCAAGATTCTTAGTACTGACTGCCACTGTTGGTTCATAATTTTTCGGCTGCTGTTTCTTTTTTTCTGTCACTGCATAAAATGCATTTGTGATCAAATTCAAAATCACTCTCCCAATATCCTGCGGAACAACATTTATCTCCCCGATGCTCTTATCAAAGTCAGTTTCCATCTTCGCATTAAATGATTTATCTTTGGCTCTCAGTCCGTGATATGCTAATCTTAAATATTCATCCGCCAGTGCATTAATATTAACCGGCTCCTTGACTCCGCTGCTCGAGCGGCTGTGCTGAAGCATTCCTTTTACAATTGCTTCGGCTCTCTTCCCGTGATGTTTAATTTTTTCTTCATTATCTTTTATATCTTTAGAAATCAAAACTGCTTCCTCAAAATTTCCATTCTTTATTTCTTCATAAAGTTCTTCTATCAGTTCGGTATTCACTTCCGAAAAATTATTTACAAAGTTTAATGGGTTTTGAATTTCATGGGCAATTCCCGCAGTAAGCTCTCCGAGAGAAGCCATCTTCTCCGACTGTATCAGTTGCGCTTGTGTTGCCCGGAGTTCTGTCAGCGCTTCTTCAGCCCGCTTCTTTTCAGTCTGAAGTTTAATAAGATCAAGCTCTGCCTGCTCTGCATGCTTTTCTGCAATCTGCAGATCATTGAACCTTGTAAAAGTTAAATTGAATACAGCGGCAAACCTCTCGAGCAGAACAGCTGTTTCCTCCGGCTGAGGATCAGGTGAAGCCATTCCTATAAATCCTTTTGAGAAGTAAGCAATGTTCTGAACCCTTCTTACTTGTGTCAGACCGCCTTTAAACGGAACATGCAATTCATCGCCTATGTAATGAAGATAAGATTCAAGTTCTTTTCCCTGCATGTCGATTATGATTGATTTCTTGCCTTCAGACCAGCCGTCAAACATTTTTTTCACTGAAGCATTTGCATTTATATTCAGAGTAAATTCCTTGCTGACTCTTGAGCCGTCTTCATCCGTTGCCCATGCTTCGATGTTACCGCTGTCATCATTTATTATTCCTATATATAACCGGTTCGGCTCTATACCAAGACTGATCAGCTGTTTAAATAAAACTGCAGCAGTATCAGCGAGTTCTTCACTTTTCTGCATTGCCAGTGTCCTGCTTCTTACGCGCTCCAGCGAGGCTTCAATTTTTGCTTCGCGTGCCTGTGCTTCCGCCTGTTCAATGTCAATGTACCTTCTGTAAGCAAGTTCAAATACATTCCTGAATCGCTTGAAAACGCTAACCTGTTCTTCGCTTAAAGGTGCGTAAGTGGAAATTCCCAAAGCACCGGGTCCTATTGAATAAAAATAATAATGAACAGAATATGCAGCATCTAACTTTGCATCAGGTAACTGATTTGTGTTTTTTCTGTAATCCCTCCATTCCTGTAATTCTTTTCCCTCAAAGCTCGTCGTAAAAAAAGCTTCGCTTGATTTTTTAATTTCATTCACAAACTCAGTCACCTTTGGATGAAGATTGTAATCGATCTCACTGAATGTTTTTTCATTGTAATCCGGGAAATATTCATAATTCTGATAAGTCTCCTTTCCTTCATTTAAAATAACTGTTTGTGTATTCCGGATTTCATTTACCTTTAAAAGAATCAGCTGCTCTGAAATAACTTTACAAACATCAAACATGTCTTCGGGCTTTCTCATTATTAAAGCGCTTGCTCTTACTCTTTCCAGTGTTGTTTCAATCTGCGCCTCGTGCGTCTGTGCTTCCGCGTTTTGAATGTCAAGAAATCGCTTGTAAGTCAGATTGAATACTCCTGCAAATCTGTCCATCACGGTTTTTGCTTCAGCCGGAAATTCAGTTTCACGAAAAGCAAATAATCCCCCGGCATCAAAAGGAGTGACATAATAATACTGCATCTGATCTTTTGCCGTGAGTAAAGGCAGGTAAGAATCCGGCAGGTTAAAATCAGTCCGCTTCAGAACTTTATAGTATTCATTAAGATCATTACCCATGAGTATATAGGAAAAACTTTCGTTCTTCTCCCATGCTTCCCATGCACCTTTAAGCAGCGGGTGAATATCCATCGGTTCATTTCCGGATACATGCAGAATATTTCCTGCTTCTGACTTTATTGTTGTCCATACATCGGCTTTCATTTTCTCCCTGTTGAGAATTCCGATTCCGCACCTTTCAATTCCGAGATTCAGTTTATCTAGTTCTTCAAATACAACCGCCAAAGCATTGTTCAGATCATCACTCTTCTGCATTGCCATGGCTTTTGATCGTACTCTTTCGAGTGAAGCTTCGATTTGCGATTCACGCGACTGCGCTTCGGCATTCTTTAAATCAATGTATCTTCTGATTGTAAGATCGAGTATAGCTTTAAATCTTTCGAGTATATTTATTTCTTTCTCTGTATATGGCTCATCACTCCAGGTAAAAAGGAATCCTTCGGAAAAAGGAAGAAATGAACCAAACTGTCTTTTATCCGTGGGGAAATTCTCATAAGGAATTGAAAGTCCTTCAGAAAGAATTTTATAATATGATATTAAAACATCGCCTTCCAATACCGGGAAATAATTTTTTTTCTTCTGCCATGTTTCATACTGCTTTTCATAGACAGGATGTCCCTTAAACTCAAATTCTCCGGTGAATGAAATAGTATTTTCATTATCAAAAGATGTAGCCGGATAAAGCTTAGCTATCCGGGATTCTTTTGTAAGTAAAACAAATCCGCTGCGTATTGGCTTAATGCCTAGATTATTTAATTCCGTAAAGACCATTCCTGCGGCATCCGTAAGGTCACCACTGTTGTGCATTGCCATTGCCTTGCCTCTGACTCTTTCAAGTGAAGCTTCAATTTTTGCTTCAAGCGCCTGTGCTTCGGCTTTCTTCAGATCAAGATAACGTCTGTATGTCTGACCAAAGACTCCGGCGAACCGTTTTAAAATTGATTCATCATACGGAGATAATCTTTTCAGAGTAAATACGAACAATGTTCCCTCTCTGAAAAAATAATCGTGATGAAAGATTTCTTCAGGCATTGAATCAATTTTATATTTCACCGGGTATTTTTCCAGACTGTTGATTGCCTTGAAATATTTAATCAGATCTTTACCCTTCAGATGATAGTAGTAAGATTTTTTTTTATGCTTCCAGCTTTCAACTGCCCCTGTAAGCAAAGGATGCATTTTCATATCAATGTACCCTATGATGAGCTCAGCTTTCCCAGTGTCGTCAGGCTTTGCTGTCCAGACTTCCATATCTTTTGTTTCATCCATGATCCCGATGCCGCAGCGGTAAGTTTCTATTCCGAGCTTCCGCAGTTCATCAAACATTACTGCAACAGTAGCTCCTACTTCCGGACTGTTGTGCATTGCCATGGTTTTTGACCTCACACGTTCAAGCGCTGCCTCTATCTGTGCTTCCTTTGCCTGTAGCTCCGCTTTTTGCAGGTCAAGGAAACGTGTATATGTTCGCTCAAATTCGACGGCAAAGCGATACAATATATTTTTTTCATCTTCGCCTAATTCATTAATAACCACAACACCAAAGCATCCATACTTTATAAAAGCTTCAACATAGTTTAATCCATTACTGAAATATTCCGGATTCAATTTTTCCACACCTGCCAGTAACTCACTCCATGCTGCAAAATAATTTTCCACACCTTCCGGAGGTACATGATAAGCAACAACATGTTTGCTTTTCCAGTCAACCAAACATTGTGCAGTGGCAGGCTCGTTTCTATCCAAAGGATAATTGATGGCTTTGCTTTTAAAAGTATTATTCTCTTCCCATACAGCCCAAAAAATATGCTGGTCTTTTTCTACATCAGGCAGCCATAAAAATGAAAATACAGATCGGATACCGAGTAATAAAACCTGTTCATGAAAAACTCTCAATGTATCATCAAGTTCTTTTGAATGCTGCATGATCATGCTCTGTGTCCGCGTTCTCTCCAGCGCAGCTTCGATCTTTGCTTCTCTAGCCTGAGTTTCGGCTTTCTGCAGATCAAGAAATCGAATATAAGCCTGCTCAAATACTTTTGTAAACCGTAACAACAATTCTTCCTGTGTTTTGTTTAATGTCTCTTCCCCGATGACAAATAAATAACCCTTTGAGAAATTGAAAGTATATATCACGGCAGTTTTTGGTGATATTGCCAAAAAAGCCTCAAGTGAAAAAGGGATGTTGATGTTATTCTTATCAATCTGCGCTTGAATATGCTCACCTGCCCAGGTTTGATGTTCCAGTGTAGCTTTTTCATCCAGATCGATCATTTTGAAAAGCTGGCGCTTTTTCCAGCTTGATAGAATGGAACGCATTACTTCTGTTTCTGTATGGGGAAATATAAAAGGGAACGAAATAGTTTTTCCATCAACGGGATTTACACTATAGTAAAAAGCATTTTTTTCTTCTGCGTCAAAAAATGCATAAGAGACATTCATGCTTGAAACTCCCAGTGCTGATAATTCTTTATAAACAAGTTCTGCAGCTTCGAGCAATTCATCTGTTTTGTGCATAGCCATAGCCCGGCTTCTTACTCTTTCCAGTCCCGCTTCAATCTGTGCTTCTCTTGCCTGCGCTTCTGCTTTCTGAAGATCAAGAAAACGCGTATAGGTTTGCTGAAATACTTTTCCAAAGCGCATCAGGATTTTGTTCTCTTCTTCTGAAAATGGTATACCGGAAAAATTCTCTATGTACAGAGCAACATTCTCCATCAAAACGGTTGTTGCCGCGAGTCCCGGACAGCTTAAATAAAAATCCATTGATGCTTCCGGTAATCCTGGAACATATGATAAAAGCTCATTATAAAATTTGTTCTTTTCTTCAAAATTTAAATTAGTGGTAAAAAGGTCTGTCCCTTTTTCCTTTGCTTCATTAAATTGATTTGCCCAGACAGACTCAAAATATGGATGCGTTATTCTGGAAGGAATGTCCCGCTCATCGGAAATCCAAAAATGCCAATCGCCTCCCGGCGTATAGTCAACAACAAAACCTGCATGGTCAAGATTAATTTTTAAATGAGCGAGCTGCTGATAAACAATTTTTATAACTTCCTTAAGCTCTTCACTTTTTTGCATACCCATTGATCTGCTTCTTACTCTTTCAAGCGCGGCTTCAATCTGTGCCTCTCGTGCCTGAGCCTCCGCTAATTTCAAATCATTGAAACGGGTATACGTAAGATCGAAAACTTTTCCGAAACGGCTCAATATATCGAGACTAGACTCTGATAACGGTGTATCTCCTACAGTTTGTAATCCTCCGAAATTGCTGAACGAGAAAGTAACAACATATTTCTCCATAGCTCTCGAAGCTGCCTGTGCCTCTGCAGGTACTTTTCTGAATTCCGTTTCACTGAATAAATATTCATCGTAGACTTTTTTCTCCTGCCCCTGAAGAACATACACATCCTTTGTTCTTCTTTCCTGATATCCTTTCATCATGGCATGGTGAAAGGGATAATCTTCAAACTTCATATAATAGGATTCAGGAGCTTTGTCTATATCAGGATTTGCTGCCCAAACGGTATTTGTCAAAGAGCTTTCATCAATGATGTTAATGATGCACCATGTAAGTGCAAAATCAAGCTTCGTTAATTCTTTAAAAACAGTGTCTACCAATTCAGACAATTCATTAGAGCTTTGCATAGCCATTGCTCTTGCTCTTACTCTTTCCAATCCTAATTCAATCTGCGATTCTCGCGCCTGCGCTTCAGCTTTCTGAAGATCAAGGAATCTTGTATAAGTTTGTTCAAATACATTTGCGAAACGTCTGAAAATGTCCTGTGCATCCTGAATCTCCTCATGCGTATGAAATGATAAGTAACCCTGCTTGAAAAATGCAATGTTATATGTAATTGTTTCAGGAAATTTATAACCGGCTTTTCTTAGCTGCCTGATTTTTTCGCCTATGCCGGGAACTGTTGTCAGATAATCAAAATGCTTTTTCAGTTCTGCTCCTCTGACTTCTTTTATAAAAAATTCTTTTCCCTCTTGCTTCGCTGAATATATTTCCTTATAAATTTTACTCTTCGTGTGAGGTAATTTAAACGGATCCTGAATGCCTCCTTCTGCAGAACTCATCCATGCAGTCGCATCCTTATTATCATTATCCCAGATGATATAACCGCAGCTGCCCGTATCCACACCAAGTTCTTTTATCTGCTGGAACAATAACACAGCAGCCTCCTGAAGTTCAGAGCTGCTGTGCATTGCCATGGTTCTGCTGCGGACTCTTTCAAGTGCAACTTCAATCTGAGCTTCCCTGGTCTGTGCTTCTGCTTTCTGCAAATCAATATACCGGGTGTATGCAAAAGCAAAAACCCTTGTGAACTTTTTCATGATGGAAATTTCCTCTTCTGAAAAAGGACTCTCAGCTCCTGCAAATACTACTCCTTCTCTAAAAGAAAAGTAATGAAAGAAAATTCTTCTTACACCTGTTGGCAATCCTAATGTCTTTTTATTCAAAGGGACATAATTTCTGGGCATGCTCCTTAAAAATATTTTGAGTTCATCTCCGGCAATTTCAGATTGCCAGTATTCATCCTGACGTTTCCAGTGTTTAAAAATATTTTCAGATATTGAATGTACCTTAGATGTAAAACGGGAGCTCATCGGGATAACATCATTATCAGTGCCTTCGGTAATGCTCCATGCATCCCATTCTTTTTTCTTTACATCTGTGACAACGCTTAGTCCGCTCCTCACAGGCTTTAATCCAAGATCTTTTAATACATAAAATATTTCTTTTGCAGTAACAATCATGTCAGAGCTGATATGCATGGCAAGAGCCTTCGACCTTACTTTTTCAAGCGCAGCTTCTATCTGGGCTTCTCTTGCCTGTTTTTCAGCTTTTTGCAGATCAAGAAAACGTCTGTATGTCAGATCGAAAACTCCTGCAAATCGTTCTAGTAAATTTATTGATTCCGATTGCAGTTCATCATTAGACAAAACTCCAATAAGGCCTTTAGAGAAATAAGCTATGGTTTGTAATCTCCGGCTCAATGTTTTTCTGTCTCTGATCGGATAACCCATTATTTCTTTCAGATAATAGAGATGCTCGGCTAATTCTTTTCCTTTTGGATCAATTACAATAGACTTTTGCTTCTCCTTCCATCCGGCATATATTTTTTTGAAAGTAGTTGAACCGAATAAGTTTGCTTTATATTTTGAGCTGATCTGACTGCCTCCATAGTCAGTTGTCCAGAATTCAAACTCATCTCTTTCTTCCTCTATGATACCTATATACAATCGCAAAGCATCTATGCCCAGTCCGCATAATTGCTGAAAAAGTACAGCAGCTGTTTCGGCAAGCTCTTCACTCTTATGCATTGCCATCGTTCTGCTTCTGACCCGCTCCAGCGCTACTTCTATTTGTGCCTCCCTTGCCTGCTCTTCTGCCTTTTGAAGATCCAGAAATCTTGTATAGGTGAGATCAAATACTCCGGCAAATCTCTCCAGTAACTGTATGCTTTCTTTTGACAAGTAAACAGGTGTGGAAATAGAAATTATGCCATTTGAAAAAAATGCAACGTATATTATCATTCGGTCTTTTGAAAAATCAGCCATACCCTGAGTATTTCCAAAACTTTTTCTGTACTTTATGTAATCTTTTAGCTTTGCTCCTGTAAGCTCGATTAAAATTGATTTCTTTTTTTCTTTCCAGGCGGTATAGATTTTGTGCATAACGTTTGGTTCATCAACAGATACTCTCACCATTCTGTTCTTATCACCTTCAACAGTTACCCAGAGTTCAATCTGTTTTTCCTTTTCATTTATTATTCCAATTGTCATGCGATCAGGTGGTTCACCTAATTCTTTAAATTGCTGAAAAAGGATCTGAGATGTATCCAGCAATTCATTACTTTGCTGCATAGCCATGGTTCTTGCACGAACTCTTTCGAGCGCCAGTTCGATCTTAGCTTCTCTTGCCTGCTCTTCTGCCTTTTTTAAATCAAGAAACCGGGTGTATGACAGATCGAATACTGAAGTAAATCTACCGAGTATATCTATTGTTTCCTTAGGTCTGTGCTGATTCATTCCTATCGTAAGCATTCCTTTCGAAAAGAAAGACATGTACAGCATAAGCTTAGCCGGGGATTTTTCAGGAAATATTTTTGATCCTATGGCAGAATTTCTGGTCTTGTTGAATTTAGTATGATCATCCGGTGAGAGTTCAAGCACCAGAGATTTCCTCCCTGACTTCCAGCTTCTGTATGCTTTGCTCATGACTGTTTGTTCATCTATTCCCAGTTTAAATGTTTTTTGAAATTTACCGAATGATACTTCAAAAACTTTTTCTTTTTCATTAACAATATTGATTGTCAGTCCGCCGATCTTTTCGTCAAGATGTTTGAACTGATTATATAATTCCAGAGAAACCTCAAGCAGTTCAGAGCTTTTCTGCATTGCCAGTGCTTTTGCCCTGACTCTTTCCAATGCAAGCTGAATATGACCTTCGCGAGCCTGTGCTTCAGCTTTCTGAAGATCAAGAAACCTCCTGTAGATCAGTCCGAATACTTTAGCAAATCTTAACATCAGACTGCAATCATCTCCTGACAGATTTTTCCTTGAAACTACATTAAGCGAACCTTCGGGAAAGAAAAATGTGTAAAAGCATTCTTTCGGATTGAATTCTTTTTTCTCCGGATAAGAAAGTACCGAAGACATTGCATCGTAATATTTTTTTACTTTCTTACCTGATATTTCATAAAAAAAATAAGGCTCCTTTCTTTTCCATGCTTTATAATTCAATTCAAAGAATGGATGAGATTTAAAAGGAACAACTCCAAGAATTTTATTTCTTTTTTCTTTTATCAGTTGAGATGACCAGATCTCAACAGCTTTTTTTGATTCATCAAAAATACCTATGCCGGTTCTTATTGATTCTATGCCAAGCGTATTTAATTCGTTAAACAATACTATTGATGCGTCTACTAACTCCTCGCTGCTATGCATTGCCATTGATCTTGCCCGGATTCTCTCCAGTGCCAGCTCAATCTTAGCTTCCTTTGTCTGTGCTTCCGCTTGCTTCAGATCCAGAAATCTTGTGTATGTAATCTCAAAGACAGAAGCGAATCTTTCAAGCAGCTGAACAGTTTCTTCAGAACACTTTTCATTGGTTGAAACGGTGATCATGCCTTTTGAAAAAAATGCTCCGTATATAAACCGGCGGTCATATACATGATCGTTTCTTGTTTTCATTCCGGTCAGTTTCACTCTGTAATCAATATAATCATGTAATTCCTTTCCCCTGATTTCCAGGGTAAGTGACTTTTCATGTCTTTTCCATGCATCATATAAATTTTTCATGACATTGGTTTCTCTGACAGGAAATTTAACCATAGTGTCAAATTTTTTCCCATCCATCGTAGCACGGAATTCGATCACATTCTCTTTTTCATTGACAATCCCTATCGTTATCTGATCCGGTATTTCTCCAAGTTCTTTGAACTGCTGAAAAAGTATGAACGCTGTTTCCGAAAGTTCTTCGCTCTTCTGCATCGCCATGGTCCTGCTGCGTACTCTCTCAAGCGCAGCTTCAACCTTAGCTTCTTTTGCCTGTGCTTCCGCTTTTACCACATCTGCATATCTGCGGTATGCAAGTCCGAACACATTTCTGAACCTCTCAAGGATTTTTATCTGATCATCAGATAATTGTCCGAATGTTGAAATGCTTAACGCACCAAGTCCGATCGAATATGAAAAATAATAAACTGAAGTTGCCTTATCTAATTTAGGGTCCGGCATCTGACCAATCTTTAATCTGAATTTTCTCCAATCTTCAATTTCATTTTCAGATATCTTTAAAGATGTAAATGCATCTGATTTTTTTTGTAACTCCTTCGCCCATTCT